>NZ_JABXEO010000035.1:0-74370 GCF_013372585.1 Myxococcus sp. AM010 | reverse complement strand
GTACATGGCCCGCCCCCTCACGTCCGAGGAGCGCCGGGCCATGTACCGCGCGTGGCCCCTGTTCGAAGGCTGGCCCTTGCCACAGCTGCCGCCACAGACGCCCGTCCCCGGAGACGAAGCGCCACCGCCAGGCGACGCGCGCCGCCCCGACGAAGCCCCGCGATGACGCCGTGCAATGCCTGACGCGTGGATGCATGTGATTCACCGTCAGCACGGTATCCAGCGAATGTCTGGCGTGTCCCGCCAATCACGCGGGAGCCGCACACGCGGCGCGTCAGCACGGTGAACAGGGATTGCGCATGTGTCTTGAATGCCTCGGGGCGAAGTGGCCTCGGGGTGATGCGCGACCCTCATGAGAAGGTGATGGCTGTCATGCCTCCAAGACAGGCATGCGCTCACTTCCTCGGGCGCTTTGCTTGCATGAATGCCCAGCGCGGTATCCTTCGCGCGAGCCCCCATGCCCTCACACGCCGCTTCTGTTGCCTTGCCGCGCGCGACGCTCGCGCGCGTCACGTTCTTCCTCGTCACGCTGACGGGGCTGCTCTTCTCCGGGCCCGCGCGGGCGGCCACCAACGCGGAGTCCGCGCAGCGCGCCATCAACTACCTCAGCGCGGACGCGGCGAACTGGTCCACGCGCTTCGGCTGCACGTCGTGCCACCGCCACGGCGCGGCGATGTTCGGCCTCGCGAACGCGCGCACCACCGGCTACGACCTGGACGCGCTCACGTACAACGGGCGCACCAACCGGGAGAACCTGGAGTTCATCGCCGGGCAGCTCGTCTCCGAGCAGCGCGCGGACGGCTCGTGGTTCCACGAGGGCATCTTCTATCCCAACGCGAAGACGAGCTACTCCGCCTTCGGACTGGCGGGCTACGACGCGCACCTGGGCACGCGGTACTCGGACGCGCTGGTGCTGGCCGCGGACTGGGCGCTGACGCGGCAGGAGGCCGCCGGCCGCTGGCGCGAGGACTTCCCCTTCTACCCGGTGGGCTACGGCCACGTCGGCGTCACCGCGCGGATGATGACGGCCATTGCCCAGGCCCGGCAGCGCGTGGACCCGGCCAGGGCCTCGCGGTACCAGGCCGCGCTGGACCGGGCGGCGGACTACGTGCGCGCGCACATGAATGACTGGACGGACGGCCCGGCCACCGACGGCCAGCGCTACACGCACCAGGTGGCGTGGGCCATGGTGGGCCTCAAGGCCGCCGGCCCCGGCGCCAACGCGGTGAACACCCAGGCCCTGGAGGCCATGGCCACGCGGCTGCTGTCCACGCGCGCGGGCGGAGGCGCGCCGGGCTGGGGCTCGCTGGAGGGCGACGCGCCGGATGAGTTCGCCACCGGCATCTCCCTGTACGCGCTGTGCCTGGCGGGCCGGAAGCCCGGCGCGGACGGCCGCATGTCAGAGGCGCTGGAGTGGCTCAAGGCGCGGCAGGCGGTGAACGGGAGCTGGGGCGCGGACACGCGCTACCCGGACATCCCCACCACCTTCGCCTCGCTGGGGCTGGCGTGCTTCGGCGACTACAGCGTGGGCGTCACCGTGAGCGGCGGGACGCGCCGGCCCTTCGAGCATGACCTGCCGCGCGCGCAGTCCGTCACCTACCCCGTCACGGTGCGCAACCACGGCTACCAGACGGACAGCTACCGGCTGAGCACCACGGGCGGGCTCACCGGTTGGACGGCGACGCTGAGCCGCGCCACGCTGGAGCTGGCGCCCGACACCGAGGCCACCCTCACCCTCACCATCACCGCGCCGGAGGGGCTGGCGCCGTCGCTCACCTCGGACGTCATGGTGGTGGCGGCCTCCCAGGAGGCGGACGGGGTGAGGGGCTCGGTGCGCGTCACCACCTACACCAACCCGCCGCCGCCCACCGACGGCGTGCCCACCACCACCACGCTGCTGTCGCCCGCGGACGGACAGCTCACGGTGGCGCTGAACAACACCCTGTCCGCGCGCGTGGTGGATGACCGCGGCTGGGAGGCGCGAGGCCCCGGCATGGGCGTGGTGACGTTCTCCGTGGCGGGCGTCACGGTGGGCGCGGACAACGACGCGGACGGGGACGGCGTCTACGCCTTCGTGTGGCGGCCTCGCGCCTCCACCTGGAGCGAGCTGGGCGTGCAGGACCTGCGCGCGGTGTACTCCGGCGTGACGCTTTCGCCCGCGCGGGAGAACCGGCTGGGCAGCGCCGCGTCCTTCTCCGTGGAGGTGCACCCCTCCCCCTTCCCCGCGCCGTCGGTGACGCTGTGCGGCCTGCCGGGCTTCACGGACGCGCTGACGCTGGAGGTGTGCGGCTTCGTCACCCCGCTGGCGGCGGGCGCGGAAATCGACTCGGCCACCTTCGTCATCCAGGGCGTCAGCCACCCGGTGGCCCCCGACCCCAGCGGAGGCTACGTGGACACGGTGCTGCCGCTGGTGGACGGGCCCAACGTCATCCGGCTGGTGGCCACGGACTCGTTCGGCGGCCTCGCCAGCGAGGAGGCCGTGGTCATGGTGGACAACACCGCGCCGGAGCTCACCTTCCTCTCCCCTGCCCCCGGCGAGGCCATGGCGGCCTACAGCGTGGACGTGCGGATGGTGGTGCGTGACTGGTCCCCGGTGCGCGTGGAGACCAACTGGGTGCAGGTGACGGACGTGCCCGCGGGCGGCGGAGACGTGACGCACCGGGTGGACCTGTGGCCGGGGGAGAACCTCATCCTGGTGCGGGCCACGGACTCGGTGGGCCACGTCACGGAGCGGATGCTGACGGTGTGGGTGGACGCGGAGGCGCCGTGGGTGTCCACGGGCCTGCCGGACGGGTGGCTCGTCGGGCCGCAGCCGGGGGACGCGCTGCCCTATGACATTGGCGTGTACTCCGCGTCCGCCACCACGGTGACGCTGTCCACGGGGCGCACGTACACGCTGCCCCGGGGCGGCGGCGGCGTGCAGGCGACGCTGGACCTGGTGCCCGGGGACAACGCCTTCACCATCGACGTCACCAGCGAGACGGGCCTGCGCACCACGCTGTCGCGCACGGTGCGCTACGACGACGCCGCGCCCCAGGCCGCGCTGCTGCTGCCAGTGCCGGGGCAGACGTACAGCGGGGTGGTGCACCTCACCGCGCGGGTGACGGACGCGGTGAGCGGCGTGCGGTGGGTGGCCTTCACGCGGGATGGCTCCGGCATCCGGGCCGCCACGCTCCAGCCGGACGGCACCTGGACGGCGGCGCTGGACACGCGCGAGCTGGTGGACGGCGAGCACACCGTGGAGGTGTGGATG
Organism: Myxococcus sp. AM010; assembly: GCF_013372585.1. NCBI lineage: Bacteria > Pseudomonadati > Myxococcota > Myxococcia > Myxococcales > Myxococcaceae > Myxococcus > Myxococcus sp. AM010. The sequence goes on along the minus strand of NZ_JABXEO010000035.1, from coordinate 71,117 downwards.
GATGACCCGGCGGGGAACTTCGCCATCCAGACGTTCCCCTTCGCCACGCGCAACCCGCAGTAGCCTACTTCTTCTTGTGGTGCATCGCCGAGGCGACCAGGTTCATCAGCTTCAACTGCACCGACGTCAGCTTTCGCAGGTTGCGCATCAGCCGCCGCATCTCCGGCGTGTCGTCCTCGCGGTGCTTCGCGGCGGCCTTCTCCTTCACCGGCGGCGGGGCGGTGAAGCCCTCACCCAGGCCCAGCAGCTCATGGGGCGGCACGTTCAGCACCATGCACAGCCGGCGCAGGTTCTGGACGCTGGGCAGCATGTGGCCGCGCTCCAGCCGCCCGTACACCTCCGACGCCATGCCGATGCGGTCGGCGACATCCGCCTGCGTCAGCCCCATCCGCACCCGGGCGGCTCTCGACGCGGCCCCCAGCATGCTCGCCAGCTCTGTGTCCATACGTGTGTCAGTCCACGGAAGGAGGGCAGGCCCAGCTAACCCTCAAGGTCGGGTACTTTCACCATACCTTCCGCGTTTTTTCAAAGCGCTCGCGCGCCTCAGCCGGCGGGGGTGCTCTCCGCCGCATCCAGCAGCAGCCGACGCCGCTCCGCGGCGGTGAACAGCGACGCCAGCGGCAGTCCCAGGAAGAAGGCATGCATCACAATCTGGGGGAACTGCGGCACGTCCAGGAACCAGGGATAGGAGCCACGCCCGATGAACTGGAAGTTCACCAGCCACACGAAGATGCCGTAGAGCATCCCCACCGCGGCCTGGAACTCCCAGCGGCTGCGCCCGTCGGGCGGCAGGAACGCATCCAGCACGGAGTAGAAGAGCCCCACCCCCGCGGAAATCACCAGGTGGACGCCCACGCCCAGCAGCAGGGCCGTGCTGTTGGAGACCGCGGCCGTGAAGGCCCGCGGCCCCAGGAGCACCCCCGCGGACATGCGCACCGGCCGCATCGGGGGGTCCCCCGACGCCACCGCCAGCACCACCTCCGCCAACGCCAGCACCACGCCCGCGGCCATGCCAAAGAGCAGGCCGTTGGTGGCGGACCAGGGAGTGTACCTCCGCCGAGCCATCCTTCCTCCTTGCCAGAGGCCGCCGCATGCTCGGCCCTGCGTTCAACCTGGGCATGCCGGCCGCAGGCGGGCAGCCAGGACGCGCCAGGGGCCCGCGACGCCGCCTCCCCGGCAGGCCACCGGGCCGGCCTCGCATTTCCAAGGCGCGCCTCACCGCCGCGGCATTCGCGTCACGCACCCCTGGATGGGCCCTGGCCGGGCGGCCCCGGGAGGCCGTCGCCCCGTGACTCCCGGGACTTCGAGCCTGTCCTTTCTTCCGCCTCCACGGTCGCCCGCCTGTAACTCCTGCAGCACGGGTCGCCGGGCACCTGCCCAGCTTGTTGAAAATCCAAGCGCCGGGTGTGGGCACGCCGTTGGCATACGAACCATCCCGGAAAGGACGAAGGTCACCGGGACATGCCGCAGCTCCGCCAACGACAGGGCCCTCACCGCGTGCATTACGCGCCACAAGCGTGGCGCGAGGTGGGCCGCATGACGGCGGAGACGTTCCACGCACTGCAGCAGGTGCTGGAGCGGCTGGGAGACCCGACCCTGCGCCCCCCCGAGTCCACCGACGGCCTGGTGGCGCGGCACGTCGTGCCGCAGCACGGGCTGGAGCTGGAGTACGCGTGGGACGAACGCTCACGCACGCTCACCCTGCTCGGACTTGCCCGCGTCTCCAGCGCGCCCTGAGTGGATCCGCGCGCGGATGGGTATAGTGTTTGAGCTTCAACCTTCACTGCGGATTTCACGTTTGGTCGCGGGACGAGGATTTACACCCGGCGTAGAGACAAGGCGTTGGGGGCGCACGGGCAACGTGCGGTCCTTTACGAGCCGCTCGGGCGCCGGTGGGGCGGGGGCTTACCTCCGCGCCGGGCGCCTCCCTACCTTGGACGGGTGATGTTCCATATGGCCGAGGAACGGCGTCGCCCGCGAGAGGAAGGCGGGCCCCATCCACCCTGGAAGTCCCGTGCCTGGACCGAGCTGGAGACGGCGCGCGCGCGCGTGCTGGCGATGCTCGGCGGGATGCCCGAGGACGCGCTGCGCCGTCAGCACTCGCCCCTCATGTCGCCGCTCATCTGGGACGTGGCGCATGTGGCCAACTACGAGGAGCAGTGGCTGCTGCGGGCGCTGGGGGCGCCGGCCATCACCGACCCGGCGTTCGACGCCATCTATGACGCCTTCCGGCACCCGCGCTCCACGCGCGCCGAGCTGCCGCTGCTGCCGCCCGAGGCCGCCTTCGCCTATGCGCGGCGCGTGCGTGAAGCGGTGCGCGAGCACCTGGGCCGGCTGCCCCAGGACAGCACCGCGCCGCTGCTGGCGGGCGGCTACGTCTTCGGCATGGTGGCGCAGCATGAGCAGCAGCACGCGGAGACGCTGGCCGCCACGCTGCAGCTCATGACGTCGCCGGAGTACCCCGTGCCCTCGGCGCGCCCGCGGCCCCGGCCCGGCGCCGTGCCGCGAGCAGAGGTCTTCATCCCAGGCGGCGAGGTGCGGCTGGGCAGCACGTCCCCCTGGGCCTACGACAACGAGCGGCCCGCGTTCTCCCAGCACGTCGCCCCGTTCCTGATGGACGCGCACCCCGTCACCCACGGCGACTACCTCGTCTTCGTGGAGGCGGGTGGCTACGAGGACGCGCGCTGGTGGCACCCCAAGGGCTGGGAGGTCGTCCAGGCAGAGGGGCTGAAGCACCCGGGCTTCTGGCTTCCCCAGGGCGGCCACGCGTGGCTGCGGCGGCGCTTCGGCCAGGTGGAGCCGCTGCCCAGGGACGAGCCGGTGCAGCACGTGTGCTGGTACGAGGCGGACGCCTACGCGCGCTGGGCCGGCAAGCGGCTGCCCACCGAGGCCGAGTGGGAGAAGGCCGCGCGCGGCAGTGACGGCCGCCCCCGCGAATACCCCTGGGGCGACACGCCGCCCACCCGCGCGCACGCCAACCTGGACGGGAGCACCTGGGGCCCGGCGCCGGTGGGCAGCTACCCCCAGGGCGTCAGCCAGGACGGCGTCTGGGGACTGCTGGGCGACGTGTGGGAATGGACCGCGAGTGACTTCCGCCCGTACGCGGGCTTCAGCGCCTTCCCCTACCCCGAGTACTCCGAGGTGTTCTTCGGCGAGTCCTACAAGGTCCTCCGGGGAGGCGCGTGGGCCAGCGCACCGGTCGCGGTGCGCAACGGCTTTCGCAATTGGGACTTCCCCAACCGCCGGCAGATTTTCGCCGGCTTCCGCTGTGCACGGAACGTGAGGTGAGGTGAGGCGATGCGGGTAACAACGGTACCGACGGTGGCGACTCCGGGTGAAGACGCGCAGCACACGCCAGGAGTCCAGGTGGACGTCTACGTGAAGCCGGGCGACGCGAAGCGCGCCCTGCGGGAAGAGGCGCTCCAGGGGCTGTGCGGCGCGCCCAAGGAGCTGTCTCCCAAGTGGCTCTACGACGAGCGCGGCAGCCAGCTGTTCGACGACATCACCCGGCTGCCGGAGTACTACCCGACGCGGCGCGAGCGGGAAATCCTGCTGGCCCACGCCGGGGACGTCGCCCGCTTGAGCGGCGCGGACACGCTCATCGAGCTGGGCAGCGGCACCAGCGAGAAGACGCGCCTCTTGCTGGACGCGCTGGAGGCCGCGGGCCAGCTGGCGCGCTTCGTCCCCTTCGACGTGAGCGAGGCCTTCCTGCGGCGCGCGGCGGCGGGCCTGGCGCGCGAGTACCCTGGCATCACCGTGCACGCGGTGGTGGGGGACTTCGAGCGGCACCTGGGCCAGATTCCCAGCGGCGGCCGGCGGCTGGTGGCCTTCCTGGGCGGCACCATCGGCAACCTGAAGCCGGCGCAGCGCGCGCTCTTCCTGCGGCAGCTCTCCGCCGGGCTGAAGCCGGGAGACGGGCTGCTCCTGGGCACCGACCTCATCAAGGACCGCGAGCGGCTGTACGCCGCCTACAACGACAGCGCGGGCGTGACGGCCGAGTTCAACCGCAACGTGCTCAAGGTGCTCAACCGCGAGCTGGGCGGAGACTTCGACCCGGAGGCCTTCGAGCACTTCGCGCCCTTCGATGAGAAGAACGCCTGGATTGAGATGCGCCTGGTGTCCCGGCGCGCGCAGACGGTGCGGCTGTCCACGCTGCGCAAGGAGGTGGACTTCGCCGAAGGGGAGGTGCTGCGCACGGAGGTGAGCTGCAAGTTCCACCAGCGGCAGGTGGCCTCCGAGCTCTCCGCCGCGGGGCTCACGCTGGCCGAGTGGTGGACGGACGCCGCGGGCGACTTCGCCCTCTCCCTGGCCTTCAAGCGCTGAGGCGGGGTGCTGCTTTCAGGGGCGCAAGGGCGGGGACTCACCCCGCCTTCGCGCCCTTCGCGGTGCTTCAGCGGCGCGGGTTGCGGCGCGGCGAGCCGCCGCGCACGGGGATGGGCACCGGCACCGGGGCCGGCCGCGTCCAGGCGGCCCAGAGCGCCCCCAGCCCGGCGACCACGAGGCCGCCCACGGCGATCAGCTGCTCTCCGACGGGTGCGATGTCCACGGCAGCGAGCTGGAGGGGGAGCATTCCGGAGAACGACATGCGGGGACTCCTTGCGAGGGCACTGCGTGGAGGTCCTGGATGGGTCCGAGGCGAGCACCCAACGCAGTCCGGGAGGGTGAGGTTAAAGATTCGTGACGGCCAGGGAAAGTCCCCAGGCGTCAATGCCGGCGTGGTGTGCACGGAAATGCACCCTGAAATGCATAACGTTGGGACACCCGAGCCGCGCCGGATGTTCACGAGCCGGTAACGCACGGCTGCTCGCCTGCCTCGGCGCGGCCAGGAGGTGACACTTCCACCTGCCTCGACGTGTGAGGGCCTTGGACGCGCGGTGCGGCTCGCTACGGCAGGGCGCCCTGGACCTGGATTTCGCGGCAGGCGTCGGTGGCCCGCAGCACGTCCTCGGCGGACGCGCCCGGCAGGCTGGCACAGAGGAACAAGTCGTTGCCCACGCGCCGCGCGCCGAAGAAGCCGGGGGCCTCCTGGCCCACGCCCCCATCCGCCAGCCTGGGCGCCAGGGTGATGCGCAGCAGCGAGTAGCGCTCCGTCTCTTCTTCCTGGTCCAGCGAGAGCTCGAAGTCCTTCAGCTCCTCGCGGACGCGGGTGGCCAGGGTGTCCACGGAGGGCAGCTGCTCGCCTTCCCCCCGCCGCAGGTCCACTCGCAGCACGGGCTGGCCGGGCGGGCCCGCCTGGAAGCTCTCATCCGGCGCCACCAGCGCGGACCAGCCGTCCGGCAGCGGCACCTTCACACCGGAGCGGATGGAGGACGAACGGCCGTCATCCTCTCCGGTGCCGGAAGCAGCATCCTCCTGGCCACAGCCCTTGCAGCCGCCCAGGAGGGAGAGCGCCAGCAGTGACGCTGGCGCCATGTGCTTCCAGGAACGCACGCCTACTTCTTCTCGCCACCCGGAGGCGGAGGCGGCCGGGCGCCGGTGGTGCCCAGGTTCTCCATCTTCAGCGAGCCCTCGAAGATGACGCCGCGGTCCATGGACAGCGACGGCGTCTCCAGGTTGCCCTTCACGCGGCCGGGCGTCTTGAGCTCGATGATCTGCGTCGCCTTCACGTTGCCTTCGACCTGGCCGTTGATGATGACGGTGCCAGCCTGGATTTCGGCCTGGACCTTGGCGCCATCCCCAATGACGAGCACGTCCTTGGTGATGATCTGCCCCTGGAACTTGCCGTCGATACGGACCTGCCCTTCGAAGGTCAGCTTCCCTTCGAACTCGCTCCCCTTGCCCAGGAGCGTGTGGACCTCACCAGAACGCTGCGACACGGATTCCTCCTCCCGCCTGAACAGAGGCTTGCTGGATGCTTCGTCTTTTTTCCCGCCAAGGAGCGCCACGTCCTACTCCTTCCTGAGAAGCTTCAAGAGCCGGTCGAGGTCATCGTACGAGAAGAAGTCCACCTCGATGGTGCCCTTTCCGGGGCTTCGTTCGGTGAGCCGGACCTTGGTACCCAGTCGCCGCTGAAGCTCCTCCACCAGTGCCTTCACCTGCGGGCTCTGCTTCGGTGCCGCCTTGCCCGCGTCCTTCTTCCCGCTGGGGCGACTCTGCTGGACCAGCCGCTCCGTGTCACGCACGGAGAGCTTCTTCTCCGCGACTTGCCGGGCCAGGTTCTGCAGCTCCGGCAGCCGGGGCACGCCCAGCAGCGCGCGCGCGTGGCCCATGCTGAGCGAGCCGTCCGCCACCATGCCCTTGACGTCCGCGGGCAGCGCCAGCAGGCGCAGGGCGTTGGCCACCGTGGAGCGCTCCTTGCCCACGCGCACGCTGACCTGCTCCTGCGTGAGCTTGAACTCCTCCACCAGGCGCTTGTAGCCCTCCGCCTCTTCAATGGGGTTGAGGTCCGAGCGCTGGAGGTTCTCCACCAGCGCCAGCTCGAAGGCCTGGACCTCCGTCACGTCCCGGACGATGGCGGGCACTTCCTTGAGGCCGGCGGCCTGGGACGCGCGCCAGCGGCGCTCGCCCGCGATGATGCGGTAGCCGTCACTGGCCTTGCGGACGAGGATGGGCTGGAGCACCCCCTGCGCCTTGATGGACTCGGTGAGCTCCTTGAGCTTCTCCTCGTCGAAGTAGCGGCGCGGCTGGTCCTTGTCGCGGTGGATGGACTCGATGGGGAGCTTGAGGACGCCGGCCTTCGGGGCCTGCTCCCCCTTGCCGGACCCGGTGGCGCCCGCCTGGGGGATGAGGGCGGACAGCCCACGCCCCAGGGCCCGCTTCTGCATGTCTGCTTTCACCACGTCGTGACTCCAGCCAGGGCGCGGCTCAAGCCACGCGCCTGCGAGGGCTCTTGGGGGTGTCCCGCTTCATCAGCTCACGGCCCAGCGCGAGGTAGCTCTCACAGCCCTTCGACTTGATGTCGTACAGGATGATGGGCTTGCCGAACGAGGGGCACTCCGACAGGCGCACGTTGCGCGGCACGATGACCTCGAACACCTGCTTCTTGAAGTACCCGCGCACCTCCTCGACGACCTGGTGGGCGATGTTGGCCCGCGAGTCGAACATGGTGAGGAGGATGCCCTCCATCTTCAGGTCCGGGTTGAGGCCCTGCTTCACCAGGTCGATGGTGTGCGTGAGCTGGGAGAGGCCCTCCAGCGCGTAGTACTCGCACTGGAGCGGGATGAGGACGGAGTCCGCGGCGGCCAGCGCGTTGAGCGTCAGCAGGCCGAGCGACGGCGGACAGTCGATGATGATGTAGTCGTATTCGGGGGCCAGCGGGCGCAGGGCGTCGCGGAGGCGGAACTCGCGGTTGTCCTGGTTGACGAGCTCGACCTCGGCGCCGGTGAGGTCCGGCGTGGCGGGCACCACCTGGAGGTAGCGCAGCTCCGTGGGGTGGAGCAGCTCCTGGATGGGCCGGTCATTGAGCAGCGCTTCGTAGATGGTGCCGGTGATGTTGTCCTGCTTGATTCCCAGGCCACTGCCCGCGTTGCCCTGCGGGTCCATGTCCACCAGCAGCGTGCGGCGCTCCGCGGAGGCCAGGCTCGCGGCGAGGTTGATGGCGGTGGTGGTCTTCCCGACGCCGCCCTTCTGGTTGGAGATGCAGATGATACGACCCACGGTGGCCCATCCTCTCTCTCCCCGGCCGTTGGCCAGGGCCCGTGCGTGATGCAGTGCACGGTTGCGCGCTGATCCACGCTGCTAGCACGCGGTTTGGTACCGGATCAAATTCACGGCGAGCCTTGCTCCCTTGCTCTCTTCACGGGGTTACGCGGCCCGAGGCCGGTGGCGGGTCCCCGGAAGGAGCCTGGCGTCTGGCCGGGTGTGCCTCCTTATATAAGGAGGCGGCGCGCCGGGGTGCCAGCGTCAGTCCCCTATATAATGATGCGGCCAGCGCCGCGGGCTCGTGGGTCTCGGTGCCTGGCTCGTGACGCTGCAGGGTGAACGCGCCTGGCGGCTTGTTCCCCGTGGAACCGCTTCGGGGGCGCGCGGGTGGCGTGCCAGCAGCCGGGCGAGCGGGAATCCGGGCGGACGGGGATGCTCTCGGCACGGCCGACGCCGAGCACTCTCGGACCTTTGGGCCAGTTTTCAGGGGGTCGGCGGCGGTGGACTTCGCGCGGAGCCGGCGTGGCTCCGCGGTGTCCGCGCGCGGGCGCCGTGCTCGCCCGACGCGCCTCACGGACAGGAGCGTCTCGTGGGCGCGCCGTTCACCGCGCCCGGGGCTCCCACGTGAGCGGGAGCCCCGGGACGCGGAGCTGCGGCACGGACCTCAGCAGCCGGCGGGCTTGTGGTCGAGCACGTAGAGGAAGAGCGCGAAGTTGGCCACGAGTTGGAGCATCACGATGGCCACGTAGGCGCCGCCCGTCGCCCACAGCGCGGCGACCTGCAACATGAGCATGGCGCAGTTGGCGGCGATGGTGAACCAGCTCCCCGTCAGCACTGCGCCGAAGATCTTCCCCAAGGTCCCCGCCGTGTAGAACGCCTTGATGATTCGGATGATGCTGTCGGCATCCCGGACGGAGCTCTCCGCCACGCTCTTCACCGTGTTGAGCAACACGGTGCTCTCCGTGACGGCCTTCTGGATGGGGGAGATGAGCTTCGCACCCGCGAAGCCCACGCCGAACGCCGACAGCAGCATGGAGAAGCCGGTCGCCGCGACGGAGACAATCCACCCGACGCACTCGGTGTTGACGCTCAGCTCCATCCGGCCGGCCTCCACCTTGCCCCGCGCGGTGTGGTGGTAATAGACGAAGTGGTTTCCTTCCACCTGGCCGGTGAAGGCGCCCACGGGCGCGCCGCCGGGGCCGCCCACCCGGGCCAGCCCCTGGTACAGGTTGTCCCGGGAGAGCGACCGCATCCGCTCACGGGTCGACTCGGGGAGCGTGGCCAGCAGGGGCTCCAGCGAGGCGAGGACGTTCCGCGCCTGGTCCTGCGTCAGCAACTTCTGGTCGGGGAAGGCCACCGGCTCCGCGAAGAGCAGCTGGGCGGAGGGCAACGGCGGGTCGGCCTTCGCCAACTGCTGCGTCGTGGTGTCCGAGCCCGGGGGCGGCGTGGAGGCCGACGGCGGCGTGACGACGATGCTGGGGGTGACTGTGTTCTGGAACAGCGCCGGGTAGCCGGTCACCTGGTTGCCCAGGACGGTGCCGTTCCAGGCGTAGTACGCCACGCAGCCGTCGACGTCGCTGGGGTCCCGCGACATGTACTGCTGCACCTCGCTGGCGCTGAGCGCGCGGGACCAGAGCCCCGCCGCCTGGACGTGACCTTGAAAGTCGTAGGCGGCCCCGCCGGCGACATTGGACTTGGGCTGGGCGCCGAAGAGCCAGACGGGCTGCGACAGCGTGGGCTGGACGACGCCAGGGATGTTCAGGCTGACCTCGCCGTCCAGATAGATGGTCAGCGCACTGCCGTCATAGCTGGCCGCCAGATGGTGCCACTCGCCGGGAGGCAACTGCGACGTGTGTCCCCAGCCCCGCCAGCCGCCGTCCGCGACGTATCCGGTGGTGTGGACGTTGTACCCGGTGCCGTCCCACTGCATGCCCAGCGTGAAGCCCTTGTTGCTGACGCTGTCCAGGCACGCGAACAGGGTATGCGTTTCGGACTGGTACGGAGACGGCGCGTCGAGGTGGAACCACGCCTGCACGCTGAAGGGGCCGCCGTTCGCCGACATCGTGAGGTTGTCGCGGGGTGAGGGCTGCGCCGCGCCGTTCACCAGCCGCAGCGACGGCGCCAGCATCACCACCTGCGCGCCGTGCTCCAGGCTCGCCTGTCCCAGGTTGTGGCCGGAGACATCCGTGCTGGAGCCGTCGCTGAAGCTGTAACAGGCGGCGAGCGTCGGGTCCGGCTGTGGGACGTCCCACACCGGCTTGAGCGCGTCTCCCGACCGCGCGGCGGACCAGAAGGCGACGTTGTAGAACTGCGCGTCGCAGGACGCGCCCAGCACGAACGGTGACGTGCTGCCGGTGATGTTGGACTGGCTCCCTTCGATGAGGGTCGTGCCGTCCACGTACACCGTGTAGTTGCCAGCGCGGGTGCCGGTCGACTCGAAGTTGATGAGGACGTACTGCCACTCGTCGGGCCGCAGTTCGATTTCCGAGACCTGATGCGGCGACATGCCCGGGAGGCAGAACGTCAGCTTCAGGCCGTGCAGGCCCAGGGACCAGCTCGAGCCGGACTCCAGCAGCTTGCCGTCATAGGCTGGAGCGCGCGGGCGCAGCCAGAAGCCGATGGCGTAGGACGCGGTGCCACTCAGGTCGAGCGGGCAGTTCCCCCCGAGCTGGATGGACTGGCCGTAGCGAACGTCGGCCGCGCCGTATTGATACATGGGTCTCATGATGTTGACTCCTGGGTGAAAGGGAGGCCCGCGCCCGCCGGAGGCGGCGGGCGCTGGGACCGCTTCCGCGCAAGAGCAAGGGGTGCGCCATGGCGTACACGCGCGCGTTCCCTCGGAGTCGCTTGGCGTGAGCGCGCCGCATGCGTCCCGGCAACACGCACCTGAGTCGGGCCGGGACGCACGCTCGGACGGACCGCGCCTTGATGAGACGCGTCGTGTCCCTGCCCTGTCGCGAGCTTCGCCGCGTGCGCGGCGCTCGCGCCTGGGCTTCAGGTCGATGGGGCGCTTGAGCAGGCGGCGCACCCCGGTGTTTCTTCACCTGCGCCGGATCCGCATGGAAGGTGCGCGACGCCCCATGCAGGTGCGGAGAACGGGGACGCGCAATGGGGGGCAGCGGCTCGGCGGCACCTGCGCCCCCTGAACGGTCGCCTCACCGCGCGGCGCATGCTGGCACGGCGCGCCGTCGGACCGGCGATGCGGCCGTGCGCGCCGCCGCGCCTCATCCTCCACTCCATCAGAAGTGAGCGCCTCAAACCGGCCCACGCCGCGGACGGCCCGATGGGCGGACGCATGCGGAGCCCCGATGCACGCGAAGCTCGCCACGCGTTCCACGTGGAACTGGCGCTGCGTGCTGGATGAGCAGCGGCCTCCCCTTCATGACCGCGCCCGATGAGCGCATGGCGGAGCACGCACCCGTGACTGCGGCGTGAGCGCCGCGCGACATGGACGCGAAGCAGGAGTCGGCGGACGCTTCTGCGGCGAGTACGAGCCTGCGCCCTCCCCCAGCGCCTTCTACGAGGGGCAACGCCTGAGCGGCCCGCGGAGGAGCGTTCACCGCCACATCGTGGAGTCGCGCGCATCACCTCATCAGGCGCACGTACTCACGCTGAGCACTCCGCTGACGCGAAACGATGCGGCGCCCAGGAGGCATCCACCTTCATCAATGCCCCCGCCAAGCGCGCAGGCGGTGCGGCAGTTCCAACCACCGCGACGCGCCACCTCGGGCGAGGTCTCTTCCTTCCCTGGAAGCACCGGCCCCGCGATGCACGCATGCGGTGCGACGGCTCCTGCCACCGCGACGTGCCACCCCGGGCGAGTCTCTTCCTTCCCTGTAGGCACCAGCTCCGCGAAGTACGCATGCGGCGCGGCGGCTCCTTCCACCGCGACGTACCAACAAGCGCCGCTGCTCCGTTCCACGTGGAACAGGCGTTCGCGAACTCTCCGCGGCGGCCCCTGATGAAGCCGCGTTCGCGTTCCACGTGGAACAGGCGTTCGCGAACTCGCGGACACGCCGCGACGGCCCGCCTGAGGGAGCGGAGTCCGTGTTCCACGTGGAACTGGCGAGGCGCCGCGAACACGCATCAGCTCGGGCACCGTGTTCGCGTTCCACGTGGAACAAGCGAGGTGGCCTGGACATGACCAGGGGCCCACTCAACTGCCGCATCGTCATGCCCACTCGGCGCCCGCATCCCGTGTGGACCGGTGCGCGAGCCGCTCCATCCGGAAGGTGAAACAAGGCGATGGCGGATGTTCCCCGGCGTGGCACCAGCCTGGGGGCTTACGTGCCGCCGTCACGTTCCACGTGGAACAAGCCACCGGGCCCGCCGCAGGCCCAAGCGCCTTCATGGCGCGAGCGTTCGGAGCCAAGCTCCACCTGGAGCACGTGACGAGCGAGGTCCTCAGCACGAGCACGCTCAACCGCCGTGTTGGCATGCCCATGCGGCCACCCGTGTTCCACGTGGAACGGCTCGAAGCAGCGCACGCGAGCAGGCTCAACCACCATGCAGGGCGAGCTCCTGTCGTCCGCATGTTCCACGTGGAACCTAGGACGCGCTCGAGCGCGCCCGCTGCGCTCAACCCGCCGACACTCCCATCACTCCGGCGTTCCACGTGGAACAGGCCGCGAGCTGGGGACGCGTGGGAGCAGGCGCTCGCGCATCATCCTCAAGCTCGCCGTTTCATGTTCCACGTGGAACGGGCAGCGAGCGCCGCGCATGTCCACGCCGCCTGGCGCACGGCGGCCACTCGCTCCTGACCTCGTGTTCCACATGAGCGGAGGATGGCGTGAGCACCTGAGCGAACAGCGCCGGTTCTCCACCACGACGTGCTCACAGCCCGGCCATGTTCCACGTGGAACGAGCACCGGCTCCGCGTGGGAACCTCCAGCACTCGCTCATCCCAGCCATGTGTTCGGGTCGACGAGTCCACGCCATCTCGTTGCGCCACGTGGAACGGAAAGGCCGCTGAGCTGCGCACGCAGCAGACCCCTGCGCGTACCCACGTCTCCCGCACCACGTGAACTGCGATGGCACCGCGCATGGGCAAGCCGCACCGTTCAACCCAGCCACGCACCAACGCCTCCTCGTGCTCCGCATGGAACCGTGGATGGCACCGCGCGACCGAGCCGACTCGTTCAGGAAGGCCACTCGCTTTCGCCCTCCTCCTGTTCCACGTGGAACCACGGAGGCCATCGCGAGCGAACGAATTGCACCCGTTCAACCCAGCCACGCACCAGCGCCTCCCCTCCTGTTCCACGTGGAACCACGGAGCGCATCGCGCACGGACAAGCCGCATCCACTCAGCAAGGCCACGCACCAGCGCCTCCCCTCCTGTTCCACGTGGAACCACGGAGCGCATCGCGCACGGACAAGCCGCACCCACTCAGCAAGGCCACGCACCAGCGCCTCCTTCCTGTTCCACGTGGAACCACGGAGCGCATCGCGCACGGACAAGCCGCACTCACTCAGCACGGCCACGCACCCGCGCCTCCCTTCCTGTTCCACGTGGAACGGTGAGGGCTGCGCATGAACCCACCGTGCTCGCCCAATGTGGCCACGCGCTCGCTCCTTCTTCACCAGGCACGCTGAAGGAACTCGCAACGCGCCGCCTCCGCTCCACCTGTCTCCCGTGCTCACCCTCCCCGCTCAACGTGAAGCAGCCTGGGCCCGCACATGAGCGCGTCGCGCCCGTTCAACGCGACCCTGCGTTCGCTCCTCCTTGCTCACCGGAGAACGACGGTGGCACCGCGCATGAGCAAGCCACTCCGGTCGCGCGACGGCCCGCGCTTCCCTCCTTCCCGTTCCACGTGGAACGGCCCGGCCCAGGAGGATGAGCGCTCATCGAAGCCATGTGCTCGCGGCGCCCCACGCTCCGATTGAGTGGTGCGGGAACCCAGGCGCGCACGCGAACGGCCGACGACCTCTTCCCGAGGTGAGGCGCTCCCGGTTCCATGTGGAACGAGCGCCAGGCCGAAGACGAAGTCATCCGCTGCCGTTCACCGCGAGGACCTGCGCACGCAGGCGGAGTCCGCGAACACCTGACGGCCGTCACCCACGCTCCGCCCGCCTGGAGCACTCGCTGCTCCGGGCGCGGCCAGACGCGCTCTTCCACCACGACGCATGCGCATGCCGAGCGTCCCGTTCCACGTGGAACGGGGACCTGGGCCAGTCGCGTGAGCGAACGACATCCGCCCGTCACATGCAGGGCACGCCTCCGCGGCGGTCCGGTCATCACCTCCACGGCGCATCCACGTCGGCGCGCGGGTCTCGCGCCGCGCATCCACCGCGAAGCCACGCTCGACGCCCGCTTCCATCAACATGCCGTTCGTCCAGAACAAGCACGCGTCCGCTCATGCCGATGCGACCGCTCGCGCGTCGCGACGCACGGAGCGCTTCCATGCCGAACCCGGTGACCACCACGGTCCGCATGAGGCACTGACCGGATGAACGCCCTGCGCGAAGCGGTGCGGCCATCACGAATCACCGCTCGCATCTGCCTGAGCCAAAGGTCCCGCGAACAGCGACGTCAGGCACCAACACGCAGCCCGACTTGGAGGGCCTCAGGAACACGAACCGTGGCGCCCACCGAACCCAAAGGTGACTGACCCTCGCGCAGCACCGCGCACGAAGAGGCCGGACGCGAAGCTCCATCCCGGTCGCTCTCGCGCCTCCAACTGCGCGCGGCCGGGGCGACCTCGCGCCCCAACGAGACGGCATCGCCGAGCCGGCCATGCGCTGCATCCCCATTCATCCGAATGCCTCGAAAGCGCTCGGAGGCGGACCGCTCCACACAGGACGGACGCGCAGCCACGTGTGAACGAAACCCGTCGAGGATGCACTTCGTCGTCACCCCATCCCGACGTGCCTCAAGCAGCCCGAGGCGCCGTGTTGCGACGTTCGCTCGCGCCCGCTGCGCGACTGTCCCGAGCACCGGGAGGGAGCACGGATGCAGCGTTCAGCAAGCAGCCCCACTGCCGCACGGACTCCGTACATCCGACAGCACGAGCGTTGTGATGCCTGGCCGGAGGACGAGCGCAGCCCCTGCTCACGCAGCACTCAACCACCAGCCCGCGCCTCGACAGGGACCTCGGCAACCCGTGACGCGGCCGTGCTGGCGCATCATCCAACCGCTCGTCCTCCCGCATGCCGCGGTCACCGTGCGCCGCAGGTCCTCAACGATGCTCCCGAGACACCCTCCAACCGCTCGCCAGCCTGCATGGCGCGAGGTGCGCGCATCCCGTTCGACACGCCCACCACGCACCCGCGGAACCAACTCAGGAACGCGGAGCCACGGGCTCCACGAAGTACGTCTGCTTGTGCCGGGGGTCCGCCTCGTAGACCTCAGCGAAGGCGCGAGCCCCCTGCTCACACTCAAGCCGGGCCACCTCCGCGCGATTGCCGTATTCATCCTGACGGATGACGGCCCAGACCTTCAAAGCGGCGTCCTCATGGGCCGGCGGTCCGCGGAGCTCCACGGAGTACGACTGCTTGTGCCCACGCGCTTCGAGGATGCGCGCGAAGCACGCCACATGCGCGCGCTCGGGCGACTGCGCGACGTCGTAGCGATTGCCCGTCTCATCCATGCGCGTGAGAACCCAGCCTTCACGCGGAATGCGCAGCCCCTCGTCCGCTCTCCACTCCACGACCTCGTCCTTCAATCCCAGGTGGGCCAGGGCGTGGTCGACCTCCATGGGCTCGATGAACACATGGAACCGGTCGGCCTCTCGCATCGAGACGACCACCAGCTCGAGCCCACACTCACTGCGCCAATTCCAGTGCGCCTCCTGGAAGCGGCCCTCATCGTGAGGCACCACCCGGTGCGGCGGGCCCCACTGGCGCTCGAAGCGGGAGCGCGAGGCCTTCAACGTGGCAGCGTGCGCGTGACGCTCGAACAACCAGACGCGCGGGCGGTCCGTCGGCAGCGGCTTCATGCGTGGCACCTCCGCCGTGAAACCTAACGAGGGCCCCGGCTCGCGCCCACCCCATCTGGCGCAGCGCGAGCCCTCCCAATGCGCTCAGAGTCCGAAGCGCCACGCCGCGAAGCTGAACATGAGCAGCAGCGCAGCCACGCCCCCCGCGCCAACAGCGCCCAGCCACAGCTCCATGAACGAGTCGATGCGGCCGTCCTCGGGTGACTCCGCCAGATAGAGCACGGCGACAAGCTCCCCGTGCTCGTACTCGGGCGGGTCACCGGCCATGCCGGTGATCCACGCCTCGTCACCGCTCGGGGTGACGAAGCGGACATGGGGTTGGTACGTCGTGATTTCGCGGTCGCGATTCGAGTGCCGACGCAGGGGCTCCGTCACCACGACCATCTTCACGGTGCCTTCGGTGCGCACGGCCTCACTCAAGAACAGCGCGGTGCGCGTCACCAGGAAGGCGGCCAGGCACGACACGAGCACACCGAGTCCGAGGAGAATCTTCCAGGGCGCTGGCATGCGAACACGGTGGGACGGGGCAAAAGGCAATCGCATGTTCGAGGCGCTCGGGGTGGTGCTCGCCTGGAAGTTTCATCCCCTCCCCGGGATGTCCAGCGAACTCACACCCGGCACTTCACCCGTCGCAGGCCCGGCATGACTCACGGGCCTGCGCTCCCCTCCCCTACTCCTTCGCGAACACCGCCACCTGGCGCTCGGCGCTGGAGAACGGCAGCCGGTACGAGCGCGCGGACACGACGCGCAGTTGCCGCTCCGCCGCGCGCGCCGCCAGCTCCGCGTCCGGCTGCGCCTTGCCGAGCATCGCCACCACGCGCCCGCCCGGCTCCACATACGCGGGCGCCAGCGCGAGCCAATCCGGCAGGTCCATGAAGGCGCGCGCGATCAGCACCTCGGCGCGCGGAATCCCCTCCGTCTCCGGCGCACCTTCCGCGCGCGCGTGCAGACCGCGCACGCCTTGCAACCCCAGGCTCGCCGCCGCGGCCTTGATGAACGCGGCCTTCTTGCCCACCGTGTCCACCAGCGTGACGCCCAGCGAGGGCAGCGCCAGCTTCAACGGCAGCCCCGGGAAGCCCGCGCCCGCGCCCAAATCCAGCAACGTCGCCGCGCCCGTCACCTCCGGCAACACCGCGAGCGAATCCAGGAAGTGCTTCTCCAGCACCTCCTCCGGCGCCGTAATCGCCGTGAGGTTCACCTTCGCGTTCCACTTGAGCAGCTCGCTCATCAACCGCTGGAGCCGCGGCCCCAGGTCCGCCGCCACCGTCACTCCCAGCGCCCGGCACCCCGCCGCGAGCTGATCCTCGAACCGCGCGTTATCCACAAGCCCTCCGCGTCAAACCTACCTACAACCCACTGGAATCATTCAGGAGATAGCCACCCGAAAAGTTTCCCACACGTTGTCCACAGCCTCTTATTTGATCAGTCCTCGGGCCGCGAGCAGACTGTGGGTGCCCCGGCTCCGCGCTTGAGCGCCACCAGCAGCAGCGACACCGCGGCGGGCGTCAGCCCCGGAATCCGGCGCGCCTGCCCCACCGTCCCGGGCCGATGCGCGGTCAGCTTCTCCACCGCCTCCGCGCTCAGCCCCCGCACCTCGTTGAAGCGGTAGCCCTCCGGAATCCGCCACCGGTCCGTGGACTCGGCCTCGCGCGCCGCCGCCCTCGCGGCCTGGGCCACGTAGCCCTCGTACTTCACCTCGACCTCCACCTCCTCGGCGACGTCGGGTGACAGCGCCGGCCAGTCCTCGCGGCCCTCGCCCAGCTGCGCGTACGTCAGCTCCGGCCGCCGCAGCCGCGCCGCCAGCCCGGTGCGCTTCAGCCGCGCCACCTCCTCCGTCACCGCGCGGCCTCGCGCCTCCGCCCGCTCCAGGGCCTCGCGCGGCAGCAGCCCCACCCGGTGCCCGTGACGGGCCAGCCGCAGGTCCGCGTTGCCCTCGCGCAGCTTCAGCCGGTGCTCGGAGCGGCTGGTGAACATGCGGAACGGCTCGTCCACGCCCTTGGTCACCAGGTCATCCACCAGCACCGCGCCGTGGGCCTCGTCGCGGCCCGGCAGGAGCGGCGGCTCGCCCTTCACCTGGAGCGCCGCGTTGACGCCGGCCCACAGGCCCTGGAAGGCCGCCTCCTCGTAGCCCGAGGTGCCGTTGAGCTGCCCCGCGAAGTACAGGCCGGCGATGGCCTTCGTCTCCAGCGTGGCCTTGAGCTGCGTGGGCGGCGCGTAGTCGTACTCCACCGCGTAGCCGAAGCGGACCACCTCCACCTGCTCCAGGCCCGGAATGGTGCGCAGGAAGGTGAGCTGCACGTCCGCCGGCAGGCTGGTGGACAGGCCCGCCGGGTACACCAGCGGCGACGTGGGCCCCTCCGGCTCCAGGAACACCTGGTGCTTCTCGCGCGAGGCGAAGCGCACCACCTTGTCCTCCAGCGACGGGCAGTAGCGCGGCCCCCGGCCGACGATGTCGCCCTGGTACAGCGGCGAGCGGTGCAGGTTGTCGCGCAGCACCGCGTGCGTGCGCGGCGTCGTCGCCGTGAGCGCGCACGTCACCGAGGGCTGACGGGGAAACGGCATGCCGCCCTCCCCTTCCATTTTCGTGCGCCAGGAGAAGGGCCGCGCGCGGGTGTCCCCCGGCTGCGGCTCCAGCGCGTCCCAGTCGATGCTCGCGCGCGCCAGCCGCGCCGGCGTGCCCGTCTTGAAGCGGCCCAGGGTGAAGCCCAGCGCGCGCAGCGACTCCGACAGCCCGCGCGCCGCCTCGTCACCCAGCCGGCCGCCGACCTCCTTCTGCTCGCCCACGTGCATCAGCGCCTGGAGGAAGGTGCCCGTGGTGAGCAGCACCGCGGAGGCCGCCACCTGCGCGCCGTCCTTCAGCACCACACCCTCGATGCGGCCACCACCGGCCACCAGCGCGGCGACCTCGCCTTCGCGCACCGTGAGGTTCGGCTGGGAGAAGAGCACCGCCTGCATGCCGGCCGCGTAGGCGTCCCGGTCGCAGAGCAGGCGCGAGGCCTGCACCGCGGGCCCCTTGGAGGCATTCAGCGTCTTGAAGTGCGTGCCGGCCTGGTCGGCGGCGCGCCCCATCTCTCCGCCGAGCGCATCCAGCTCTCGCACCAGGTGCCCCTTGGCCGTGCCCCCCACCGCCGGGTTGCAGCTCATCACCGCCGAGCGCTCGCGCTTCAGCGTCAGGCCCAACGTGGCCAAGCCCATCCGCGCGCAGGCGAGCGCCGCCTCACTGCCCGCATGGCCCAGCCCCACCACGATGACGTCGTACCGGAGTCCCATGTCTCACGAAGGTCGCGGGCGACGCGGGCAGGCTGACCTGCCTCGCCGCCGTTTCGCGCCTTCGTATGGCGCCCAACCCGGGCCCTTGGCAAGCAAAGGCCCCGAGCGAGGCAGGGCGCCCGGTGGAGCGAGCGCCCTGCCCCGCCCTCGTTCGAGAATTTACGGAAGCGCGCGAGGCAGCCAGTGGGAGGGGATGAGGCGCTGTCTGCCTCGCGCGCACCGGCCACCCGGCGGAAGGTCGGGCCAGGCCATCAAGCCTGACCGCGCCCCCCGTCCCGGGCGGCAAAAACCAGGTCATCGCGTGGGGAGAAAGGAATGGCGCCGCCCGCCCCCCCGGGATGACGGCACCTCCCCGCTCAACGGACCTGAAGGTCCGCCCCACGCTGGCGCGGCCCCCGGCCCCCATGGCCAGGGCACCACGCTTTTCCCCCGCGCGCGACGTCAGCGCTGATGCCGCGCGCGGGGGAATCGGGTGTCGCGTACACGGATGGGTGGACTCGCTCCGTGCGGTGAGGGCGCAGTGGCGAAATCGAGCTCGGGCCGCCAGGGCCCGACACCTTCGTGTGCGCGACGGGAAAAGGAATAACCCGGGGGTCTGACATGCCGGTGGCGGCCCACGCGGCTGCTCGGCGGGTGGGGGGACGGTGGGTACAGCCACGGCGTTCCCTTCCAGCAATCGTGCTTCTGGGCGCGCGGCACATCCACGGCGCGGAGGCGGAGGGCCGGTTATCCGCCGGGGCTCGGCCCTTGGCCCAGGGAGTCCATGACCACGTCTTCGAACAGGCCCGCCGTGCAGGGCACGCTCGGGCTCGAGCTGCTGCTGGGGACACTGACCGCGTTCGCGCCGCTCTCCATCGACATGTACCTGCCGGCGCTGCCGCGCATCGCGGAGGACCTGCAATCCACCGCGCCGGCCATCCAGCTCACGCTCGCGTCGTGCTTCGCGGGGCTGGCGCTGGGCCAGCTCTTCACGGGCCCGCTCATCGACCGCTTCGGGCGCACGCGTCCGCTCTACGCGGGCCTGGCGCTGTACGTCCTGGGCTCGCTGGGCTGCGCGCTGGCGCCGTCGGCTCCCATGCTGGTGGCCCTGCGCTTCGTGCAGGCGCTGGGTGGCTCGGTGGCCCTGGTCGTTCCGCGCGCCGTGGTGCGTGACTTGTGGTCCGGCGTTGACGCCGCGCGGACGATGTCGCGGCTGATGCTGGTCATGGGCGTGGCGCCCATCCTCGCGCCGCTGCTGGGCGGCCTGGTGCTCCGGTACTCGGGGTGGCGGGCCATCTTCGTGGCGCTGGCGGCGGTGGGCGCGGTGGCGCTGGCCTTCGTGCTGAAGTCGCTGCCGGAGACGGCGCCGCCGCACGAGGGCTCGCAGACGATGCGCTCCCGGCTGGGCGCATTGATGAAGGACCCGGACTTCGTGGGCCCGGCGCTGGCCGGAGGCTTCGCGCAGGCGGGCATGTTCGCGTACATCGCGGGCTCGCCGTTCGTGTTCATCTCGCTGTATGGCATTCCGGAGGAGCACTTCGGCTGGTTCTTCGGCGTCAACGCGCTGGGCTTGATTGCGGTGGCGCAGCTCAACCGCAAGCTGGTGACGCACCTGCCGCTGCACCGGCTGCTGCGTCTGGCATTGAGCCTGTGTGTCGTCGCGGCGGCGGCCGTGCTGGTGGTGGCGTGGACCGGCTTCATGGGCCTATGGGGCATCGCCGTCACGCTGTTCTTCTTCGTGTCGCTCATGGGCCTGGTGGGACCCAACGCGACTGCGATTGCGCTGGAGCGGCACGCCGCGCGCGCGGGCATGGCGTCGGCCGCGCTGGGCGCGCTCCAGTTCACCGCGGCGGCCGGTGCGTCGTGGGCCGTGAGCACGTTCAACAATGGCACCGCGCTGCCCATGGCCGGGGTCATGGCCGCCATGGCGCTGCTCGCGTGGCTCGCCGCGTTCGTCGGGCTCCGGGCACGCACGCGCCAGCAGGGGGCAGTGGCGCTGGGCGACGTGGCGTCACGGCAGGGCGCGGCCTGAACCCGACACTCGCGAGGGGCAGGGGAGGGTGCCCCCAGCGCGCGGGCCGCGAATCGTGTCATCGTCCCGCGCGCCATGACCTCTACCTCGCGTACCGTCCAGGGACCCGCGGGCCAGCTCGCTGTCACCGACGCTGGCAGCGGCGGCCTTCCCGTCGTCTTCGTCCACAGCAACGCCTCCCAGCGTGAGCAGTGGGCCGCGCAGCAGGCACACCTGAAGCAGCGCACCGTGTCGTTCGACCTGCGCGGCATGGGCGACTCGGAGCTCGACGCCCAGGGCCGCTACGGCGCCGAGGAAATGGCCCATGACCTTCATGCGGTGGCCACGGCCCTGGACCTGGAGCGCTTCGTCCTGGTGGGCCACAGCTTCGGCGGCTACGTCGCGGCGGAGTACGCCCGTGGCTGGCCCGAGCGGCTCGCCGGGCTCGTCATCGCGGACGCCGCGGGGACGATGCCGCCGCTCCCGCCCGAGCAGCTCCAAGGCTTCCACGAAGGCACACGTCCTGATTCCTACCGCGCCTTCATGGACGCGTGGTTCACGCCCATCCTCCAGAACGCGAAGCCGCACACGCACGAGTCGGTGATGCGCTGGCTGCACGCCACGCCGCGCGAGGTGGTGGTCGGCGCGCTGGAGAGCATGCTCACGTTCAACTCGGACCGCGTGCTGGAGCGCTACAAGGGCCCATTCCACACGCTCGTCGTGGACGCCTTCATCCAGCCCCATGCCTACCACCTGCTGTACCCAGGCACGCCGCACACCGTGTTCTCAGGTGTCAGCCATTGGTTGATGATGGATGCACCGGAGCGCTTCAACGCCGCGCTGGACGCCTTCCTCGCCACGCTGCCGCCGCGCTGAAGGGGAGGGGAGGGCGCGTCACACGCTGCGCACCGCGTCCTGGGTTTCGCGGATTGACATCCACGCGAATCGTGACGTGTCAGGTAATTCCCAGCACCCGCTCCTCGACGGAGCGGCGTGGCCCGCTGCGTCAGGAAAGCAGGCACAGCCATTGCTGTGTTTCAGGTGCAGGAGGCTGCCATGAGACGACTCCGCCGCACCTGCTTCGCGCTGGGGATTTCCTTTGCCGTCACCGGATGCACCACCACGCTGTACAAACCCAATCAAGTCAGCGCGCCGCTCTTGCGAGAGGAGGGTGAGCTGAAGGGGACGCTCGGCAACAACAACCTCCAGGTGGCCTGGTCCCCACGCGAGGGCGTTGGCCTGCTGGCCCAGGGTTATTACGAGCGGTATGCGGAAGGGGAGCGCCGCGCGAACGGCGCGCTCGGTGAAGTGGGAGGCGGCCTTTACGGCACCTTCCTGGGCAACGGCGTGTGGGAGGCCTACGGCGGTCTGGGCTACGGCCAATCCACCGCGAGCGACCGGCTGGAGGTGAACGGCGCCATGCCCCGCGACGTCGGCTTCACGGCCCGCGCCGTGCGTGCCTTCATTCAACCGAACCTGGGCTACGTCACGCCCTACTTCGAGCTCGCGGGCTCGGTGCGCCTGTCCGCGGTGAAGTATGTCTCGCTCGACGCAACTGGCTACACCGACGCGGAGCGCACCCGCGAGTTCCTCGTGGCCGACGACGTGACACGCCCCGTGTGGCTCTTCGCCGAGCCCGCCGTGACGGTGAAGGGCGGCTACAAGTGGGTAAAGGTCTACGTGCAGCGCGCGTGGGCGCTCAAGCTGGGCGGCGAGCCGCTTCCCCATGAGCGGCACAGCACGGTAGTGGGGCTCAGCGTGAACGTGGCCAGTTGGTACCACGACTTCCAGTGGGGCTCCCGGTAGGCAAAAGCCCCGCGGCGCCACTGAGGCACCGCGGGGCTTCCAATCCCTCACAAGGATGACGGACTACCGCGTCACGGCGCGGCGGGGGCCTTCACCGCGGGCGCGGCCTTCTTCTGCGCGGTGGCGAAGTCGCCCGCGCGCACCTGCGTCACCTTCGTCCAGTCCAGGTGCCGCGCCATGGCCTTGCGCACGTCCTCCGGCTTGAGCTGCGTCAGCCTCTGCTCCAGCGCCGCATCGAAGGCCAGCGTGCGGCCCAGGAACAGGTAGCTGGCGAGCTGCCGCGCGAGGCTCCCGTCCTGCGCCCGCGCCGACTGCCGGTACTCCAGGATGCCCGAGCGCGCCTTGTTCAGCTCCTCCGCCGAGTAGCCCTTCCGCACCGCGCGCGTCACCTCTTCGCGCATGGCCGTCTCCAGCCGGGCCGCGTTCTCCGGGGCGTAGATGGCGTAGGTGAAGAAGGTGCCCACCTCGTCCACGTCGCTCGCGTCCAGGCTGCTGGCCACGCCGTAGGAGAGGCCGTCCTGCTGACGGATGCGCGTGGCCAGCCGCGAGTTGAGGAAGCCGCCGCCCAGCACGAAGTTGCCCAGCATCAGCGCCGGCCAATCCTTGTCATCCTTGCGGAGCTTCAGCGACTGGCCGGCCATGTAGTACGCGTTGGCCTTGTCCGGCGTCTCCAGCGCGACGGACGCGGCCTCACCGCCGCCGAACACCTGCTGCACGCGCTGGTACGGCGCGGGGCTCTTCCAGCCACCCAGCAGGGTGCCCGCGAGCGCCGTCACGTCCTTGGGCTCGAAGTCACCCACCACGGCCAGCTCGCCATTCGACGCGCCGTAGAAGGCCTTGTGGAAGGCGCGCGCCTGCTCCAGCGTGGTGTCCTTCACCCCGGCGATGCGCTCGTCCAGCGTGGCCACGTAGTAGGGGTGGCCCTTCGGGTAGTGGCCCGACAGCGAACGCCAGAAGGCGATGTTGCCCAGCGTCTGCGGCTCGCTGCGCTCGGACTCCAGCGACGCCAGCCGCTCCTGCTTCAGCAGGGCGAACTCCTTCTCGTCGAAGGCGGGCTCGCGCAGCACCTCGGCCACCAGCTTGAGCACCTCCGGCAGGCTCTCCCGCGGGCACTCGATGGAGGCGGAGGCGCCGGTGCTGCCGCCATCCACGCCAACGCGCGCCTTCAGCTTGTCGAACGCGTCCTGGAGCTGCTGGCGCGTGTGCTGCTTCGTGCCGCGCATCAGCATGCGCCCGGCGTACTGCGCCGCGTCCGCCTTGCCGCGCAGCGCCTCCTCCGTGCCCCAGCGCAGGGTGAGGGACACGTTCACCATGTTGCCGCGCGTCTTCTTCGGCAGCACCGCGTACTTCACGCCGCCCGGCAGCTCACCGCGCTGCACGCGCGACTCGATGTTGGCCGGTGACGGGTCGAACGCCTCGCCCTGCGCCACGGCCTCGCGGCCCTTGAAGCCGTCCATCATCTTCGCCACGTTGACTGGCGCCGGCAGCTCCGCGCGGTCTGGCTTCGGCGTGGGGATGAAGGTGCCCAGCGTCCGGTTGGAGGACTTGAGGTAGGCGGACGCCACGCGCGTCACGTCCGCGGGCGTCACCGCCTCGATGCGGTCGCGGTGCAGGAAGAGCAGGCGCCAGTCACCGGTGGCCTCCCACTCCGACAGGTTGATGGCGACGCGCTCGGAGTTGTTGATGGTGAGGTCGATGTACTTGGACAGCGTGGCCTTGGCCCGGTTGACCTCCTCCTCGGTGAAGGGCGTGCGGGCCGCGGCCTCCACCGTCTTCAGCAGCGCCTCGCGGGCCGCGGCCACCGGCTGGTCGTCGCGCATCTCCGCGCTGAAGACGATGATGCCCGGGTCGCGGAGCTGGAGGTTCGACGCGCTCACGCGCGAGGCCTTCTTCGTCTCCACCATCGACTTGTAGAGGCGCCCGGAGGGGTTGTTGCCCATGACCAGCGTCAGCACGTCGATGGCGGCGAAGTCGGGGTGCGCGCCTTCAGGCACGTGGTACAGGCTGGTGAGCAGCGCGGTGTCACCCACGCGGCGCAATTGCACCTCGCGCTCGCCGTCCTGCGTGGGCTCGGCGGTGTACGTGGCGGGCAGGGGGATGTTGGGCTTCTTCAGCTTGCCGAAGGTGTCCTGAATCATCGACAGGGCCTTGGCTTCCTCGAAGCGGCCCGCCACCACCAGCACGGCGTTATCCGGCCGGTAGTACTTCCGGTAGAAGGCCTGGAGCCGGTCGATGGGCACGTTCTCCAAGTCGGAGCGCGCGCCGATGGTGGCCTTGCCGTAGCTGTGCCAGATGTACGCGGCGCTCATCACGCGCTCGAAGAGGATGCCGCGCGGGTCGTTCTCGCCGGACTCGAACTCGTTGCGGACGACGGTCATCTCGCTGTCGAGGTCCTTCTTCGCGATGAAGCTGTTGACCATGCGGTCGGCTTCAAAGGACAGGGCCCAGCGGAGGTTGGCGTCGGAGGCGGGCAGCGTCTCGTAGTAGTTGGTGCGGTCCAGCCAGGTGGTGCCGTTGGGCCGGGCGCCGCGCTCGGTGAGCGCCTGGGGCACGTTGCGCGTGGTGGGCGTGCCCTTGAACATCAGGTGCTCCAGCAGATGGGCCATGCCCGTCTCGCCGTAGCCTTCATGCTTGCTGCCCACGAAGTACGTCACGTTGACCGTCACCGTGGGCTTGGTGGGGTCGGGGAAGAGGAGCACCTTCAGCCCGTTGGGCAGGCGGTACTCGGAGATGCCTTCCACGCTCGTCACGGGGGCGAGCGCGCGGCCCTTCGCCTTGCTCTTCGTGACAGCGGACGGGGTGGCGGGGGCCTTGTTGGCGACGGCGGGAGTCTGGGCCCACACTGGCGTGCCGGCCACCATCAGCAGGGCCGCCACCAGGGCGAGCGGGGTACGACGCTTCATGCGGTCCTCGCGGGTCTTTTTGGAATGCACCGGCTTCTAACCCGAGTTGGCCCCCGGGCCATCCCGAACGGTGGCACTCCGAGCAACCCGGCGTCGCTGAAGCGACCGCCGTGGGGACGTGCAAGCATCGTCGCCCGCGCGCGTTAGTAGTAAGCACCCCTTGCCAGGACCGTACCCTGTCTCTCCCGGGCATCAGGAGTCCCTTCGGATGAAACGATTCTTCATCGGCGCGCTGGCCTTCGTGGGCGCGCTGTCTGTCCTCTTCGTGGTGGGCCTCGTGGGATTGATGCTGCTCGCGTCCGCGAGCAAGCCCGGGGTGCCCTCCAACCTCGTGCTGGAGCTGGATTTGGAAGAGCCGCTGTCGGAGCACGGGGGAGGGGACTCGCTGATGGGGGCCTTTGGCGAGGCGCCCACCACGGTGCGCGACGTGGTGGAGGCGCTGGAGAAGGCCGGAGACGACACCCGCGTGAAGTCCCTGCTGGTGCGCATCGGCCATCCGGGGACGCCAGCCGCCACGCAGGAGCTGCGCGACGCGGTGAAGGCCTTCCGCGCCAAGGGCAAGAAGGCGGTGGCGTACTCCGACACCTTCGGCGAGCTGGGCAACAGCACGCTGGGCTACTACCTGGCGTCCGCCTTCGACGAAATCTACATCCAGCCGTCGGGGGACGTGAACATCAACGGGCTCGCCTTCGAGCTGCCCTTCGCCCGCGAGGCCTTCTCCAAGCTGGGCGTGACGCCGCGCTACTTCGCCCGCTACGAGTACAAGAACGCCATCAACTCCTACACGGAGCAGGACTACACGGCGCCGCACCGCGAGGCCACCGAGCGCTTCACGAACAGCCTCTTCGGCCAGATTGTGCGCGGCATCGCCGAGGACCGCGGGCTGACGGAGGACGTCGTGCGGAGCCTCATCGACAAGGCGCCGTTGATGGCGCAGGAGGCGATGGAGGCGAAGCTGGTGACGGGGCTGCGCTACCGGGACGAGGTGCTCGGCGGGCTGGAGGCGCAGGCCGGCGAGGGCGCGCGCTTCCTCTACGTGAAGAAGTACCTGGAGCGCGCCGGCAGGCCGAACGTGTCCGGGGACACCATCGCCCTGGTGTACGGCGTGGGCGAGGTGATGCGCGGGAAGAACCAGTCCAACCCGCTGTCGGGCGGACAGTCCATGGGCGCGGAGAGCGTCGCCGCGGCGCTGCGCAAGGCCACCGAGGACTCGCGGGTGAAGGCCATTGTCTTCCGCGTGGACAGCCCGGGCGGCAGCTACGTGGCCAGCGACACCGTGCGCCGCGAGGTGCAGCGCGCGAAGGAGGCGGGCAAGCCCGTCATCGTCACCATGGGCAGCTACGCCGCCAGCGGTGGCTACTTCGTCGCCATGGAGGCGGACCGCATCGTCGCGCAGCCGGGCACGTTCACCGGCAGCATCGGCGTGTACGCGGGCAAGTTCGTCACGGCGGGCTTCTGGGAGAAGCTGGGGGTGAACTTCGACAGCGTCGCCGTGGGGAAGAACGCGGAGATGTTCGGCACGGACGCGGACTACACGCCGGAGCAGCAGGCCCGCATGGACGCGTCGCTGGACCGCATCTACGCGGACTTCACGACGCGCGCGGCGGCCAGCCGGAAGCTCCCGCTGGAGAAGCTGCAGTCGCTGGCCAAGGGCCGCGTGTGGACGGGTGAGGACGCCCTGGCGCACGGGCTGGTGGACGCGCTGGGCGGCTACCCCAAGGCGCTCGAGCTGGCGAAGGAGGCCGCGAAGCTGCCGGCCGACGCCCGCGTCAACGTGGAGGTGTATCCGCGCAAGAAGCCCGCGTCCGCCATCCTCTCCGAGCTGCTGGGCCAGACGGGCGACAACAGCGAGGACGACGCCGCCTCCATCAGCGTCCTGTCCCCGTGGACGAGCCTGGTGGCGGGCGTGCGCAAGGTGTACGCCGTGGGCGCGCGGGTGGGCCTCTTCGAGGGCACGCGCGGCGAGCTCTACGCCCCCCTGCCCGAGGCGAGCTGGTAGCGCGTCCTCCCAGGACGCGGACGCGTGGCGCCGGGACGCCCTGGTGCCACGCCGCCCGCGCCCGCGACGAGGGAGGGGTCGGTCCCCACCTTGCAAGTGGCGCGGCGACGGAAGCGTCTGTCGCCTGCCGGGAAGCTCCCGGGCGAATGGAAGCGTAGAAGACATTGTGACCTTCCCGGACTCGGGCTGCCCCATGGGGCTGGCGGCCAGGGCGGAAGGCGTGAGGGGGACGAGATGAAGAAGCGACTGGGTGACATCCTGATGGAGCGGGGTGTGGTGGACGCGTTGCAGCTCCACTCGGCGCTGGCGTACCAGCGCAAGTGGGGCGTGCCGTTGGGGCAGGTGGTGGTGGACCAGCGCTTCAGCACCCCGCAGCAGGTCCTGGAGGCCCTGGCGCTCCAGGCGGGGATGCAGACGGTGGACCTGGACGTCCAGCCGCCGGACGCGAGCCTGACGTGGCTGATTCCGGAGCGCGTGGCGGAGGCGCACCGGGTGGTGCCGCTGAAGCTGGAAGGGCAGGGGAGCCGGGACTCGGTGCTGGTGGTGGCCATCGCCGCCCCCGCCAGTCTGGCGTCCCTGGACGCGGTGAAGAGCGTGTCCGGCAAGCCGCGCGTGGTGGCGAAGCTGGCGTCGGACGCGGCCATCCGCCGGGCCATTGGCCGGCTCTACCGGGGCGAAACCGGTGAGGCGGTGCCCCGGCGGTCCGGACTGGAGAGCTTCTCACTGCCCGAGGCCGACGAGCGCATGCCCATGGTGCTCGGCGGCAGCATGGCGGAGCTGACGAACATGGAGGACCCTGGCGGCGATGACGGGCTGCCGCTGCTGTCCTCGCTGGAGGAGGTCGTCGCGCAGCCGCAGGCGGTGCCGTCACGGATGGAGCGGCTGGTGCAGGCCATCCGCGCCATGCCCGCGGAGGTGGCGCAGCCCTCGCCGCAGGTGCAGCAGCCGCGGGACTCGCGGGCCGTGCCCGCGGGCTCGACGGTGGGAGCGCACCCCGCGCAGTCACTGCCGCTGAGCGCCGCGTCGTCTTCGCTCCAGGAAGGGGCGCACGTCGTCCGCGCGGCTCGGCCGCTGTCCCCGAAGGCCCCATTCTCCGCCCAGGCCGTGCACCTCGCCGCGAGGAAGCGTGCGCCCGCGGTGCCCGTGCTCACGGCCGCGCAGCCGGTGCCCATGGCGCAGGTGCTCGTGTACGGGTGGGGCGCGGAGGCCAGCGCGGGAATCGTCCGGGTGTTGTCGGAGGCCGGCTTGAGCGCGCGCGTCGCCAGCACGGCGGAGCTGCTCGCGGCGAATGAGGCGCAGGTGGTGGTGGCGCCGCTGCCGTCCATGGAGGCGCTGCGCCAGCAGACGCACGCGCGGGTGCTGGTGGCGGGCAAGACGCCGGAGCAGGACCTGCCGCGTGCCCAGGCGGTGGGCGCCCGGGGCTTCCTCGCCGCTCCCGTGGATCCAGACCTGCTCCTGCGCGCCGTGCGGCGGTTGGCGCGGGCCCCGGGTGACGCGGACCTCAAGCGGGCCAGCTGAACCGTCACACGGCCCATCCAGGGATGGCGACGGGAGCTTCAACCTGGTCGCCATGACCTTCCAGCAGGAGCCAGGCGGTAGCCGGGTGGCGCTCCCTCATCGGTAGAGCGCCTCGCGGTGAAGCGCCTCGGCGAGCGCACCACAGCAAACCCGCGGGGCCGTGACGGGCTGGCTTCCGCGGCCGGGCGGCTCCAGGTGCGTCAAGGCCCTGAGCCCCAGCGAGCCGCTTCACTCCTTCCAGCCAGCGCGCAGCGATTGCCGCGACGCCTCGGCGGTGGAGACGGCGCGCGCGCGTTGCGGCGGGAGGCCCCCGCCAGCGGCCCGGCTGCGCCGCGTCCGAGCTGGCGGGCGCTGAGTGGACACGCCCTCGGGCCGCGCCGCTCCTTCACTTCCCTTGACACGTAAGCACTTACTTACGCATTATGGCCGTACGATGATGCACACCGAGCCAGGGGTGTTCGGAGCGATCAGCCATCCGGCGCGGCGCCGCATGCTCGACCTGCTGGTCGACGGCGACCGCCCGGTGAACGCCATCGCCGAGAACTTCGAGATGAGCCGCCCAGCGGTGTCTCAGCACCTGCGCGTGCTGCTCGACGCGGGCCTCGTCACCGAGCAACGGCATGGCAGGGAGCGGCGGTACCGACTCGTGCCGGAGCAGCTGGAGCCGGTGCGCGACTGGATTGCCCACTACGAGCGGTTCTGGGACGACAACTTCGCCCGCCTGCGGCGACACCTTGAGAAAGGCGACAAGCAGCAATGACGACCAAGACCATCCGACGGGAGCTGAAGTTCACCCAGCCGCCCGCCGTCGTGTGGCGCGCGCTCGCAACCCCGGAGGCGCTCGCCGACTGGATGTACCCGAACGACTTCGAGCCGCGCGTGGGGCATCGCTTCACGTTCCGCGTGCCTCCAGACGCTCGGGCCAGATTCGACGGCCTCACCGTGCACTGCGAGGTGCTCCGGTGCGCGCCTCCGTCCGAGCTCGAGTTCACCTGGGTCGTTGGCGAGGGCTGGCTGGATACCCGCGTCCGCTACCGCCTCGAAGCCGATGGCGATGGGACGCGCGTGCTCTTCGAGCACTCCGGCTTCAAGGAGGACCAGGCGTTCCACGGCGCCGAGTTCGGCTGGAAGCTGATGCACGGAAAGCTCGCCAAGACACTCGAGAAGGAATCCAACAACCCGGCCCTCAAGGCCTGAACACCGAGCCACCCCCCATGAACATCGTCATCTGGATTCTTCAGGCCGTCCTCGCGCTGCTGTTCCTCGCGGGCGGGTCATACAAGGCGTTCTCGTTTCAGCAGCTCGCGAGCCAGTTCAGCGAGGTCCCCCTCGGGGCCTGGCAGGCACTCGGCTTCCTTGAGATGGCCGGTGGCGTGCTGCTCATCGTCCCGGCGGCGTTCAAGTGGATGCCCAGCCTCACCGCGCACGCGGCCGCGGTGCTCACGTTCGAGACGTTCGCGCTCGCGGTGCTGTATGCGCGTCATTCGACGAAGCTGACGCCCGAGAACCCGATGCTCTGGTCGCTCGTGATGGGTGTGCTGCTCGCCTTCGTGACGTACGGCCGCTACATCCTCAAGCCGGTGGTGGCAGCCGCCGCGTGACGGCGCTGGCGGGCGCCCACGCGCCTCACGGAACAGCCGCCAGCAGGGAGGGCTTCTCGGAGCCCTCGGGCAGCCACAGCGAGCCCAGCTCCAACGTCGACGACGGGAAGGGGTCGGCCCGCACCAGCGAGTCGTCCTCGTAGCTCCCCGTCAGCAGCCAGCCCCGCTTGACGCGCTGGTACACCTCCAGCGTGCGCGCGGCGGGGTCCACCAGCCACACGTGTGACACGCCCGCGCGCGCGTAGAGCGGCAGCTTGCGCGCGCGGTCCAGCGCGGCGGTGGAGGGCGTCAGCACCTCGCAGACCCAGTCCGGCACCAGCGTGAGGAAGGGGACGTCCGGCTCGAAGGGCACGTCCAGGCGCTCGCGGCGCCAGCCGGCCATGTCCGGCACGAGCATGTCGTGGCCGAGGTGCAGCTCGGGCGCGCGCAGGAAGCACCAGCGGCCGCTGCCGCCACGGCGCTTGTCGAGCTGCTCTCCCAGCTCCACGCCCAGCATGAAGGCCGCGCGCGTCTGCGCGGCGGTGGGACGAGGCGAGGCGACCAGTTCCTCGTCCAGAATCTCCCCCACCCAGCCCGAGGGCAGGGCCGAGAGCATCGAATGGTTCGCCAGGGGGATGGTTCCTTCAATCACAGCGCCTCCGAGAATCACCGGTTGAGGCGGGCATTCTAGGGAGCCGTCTGACACGTCCTCCGCTCGACGGAAGGCGTCATTTCCCGATGCAGAAGCGCTGGAAGATTGCGTCCAACAGGGCCTCCGAAACCACGGTACCGGACACTTCGCCGAGCGCCTCCAGCGCGAGCCCCACTTCACCGGAGACGACCTCCAGGGTGGACACGCGCGAGGCGCGCTCCGCGCGGCCCAGCGCCTCGGACGCGCGACGCAAGGCATCGGCGTGACGCTCGGAGACGAGCGCCACCGCGGAGGGCGTGCCACCCCCCCACAGCCGCCCGAGCATGTCGTCGCGAAGCGCGTCTACACCTTCACCGGTGAGGCCGCTCACGCGCTGGCGCGGCGAGCCGGGCGCTGCCACCACGTCGCACTTGCCGTCCACCACCAGCACGGGCGTGCCACCCGCGTCACGCGTCCACGCGTCGGCCTCTGGCTGCGTGACACCCGGCGGAAGCACGAGCACGGCCAGGTCCACGCCCGCGAGCAGCTCGCGCGTGCGAGCGATGCCCAGCGCCTCCACGCGTCCCGGCGTCTCCCGCAGCCCCGCGGTGTCGAAGAGCGTCACCGCCAGCCCGTCCCATTCGACGCGGGCCTCCAGCGCATCGCGCGTGGTGCCGGGCTCGTCGTCCACCAGCGCGCGCGACTCGCCCACCAGCCGGTTGAACAGCGTGGACTTGCCCGCGTTGACGGGACCGAACAGCGCCACCCGCGCGCCCCGGCGCACCAGCCGGCCCCGGCCCGCCTCGGACAACAGCGCCTCCGCCTGGGCACGCAGCGCGGTGACACGCGCGCCCACGTCCTCGTCCGCGCCCTCTGCCTCGTCGGGGAAGCTGAGCACGCCCTCCATGTCCGCGTGCAGCGCGCGCAGCGGCTCCTCCAGCGCCTGCACTCGCGAGGCGAGCACCCCGGAGAGCCCCGCGGCGGCGGCGCGCACCGCGGCCTCCGAGTCCGCCGCCACCAGGTCCGCCACGGCCTCCGCGCGCGTCAGGTCCAACCGCCCGTTGAGGAACGCGCGACGCGTGAACTCACCGGGCGCGGCGTGGCGCACGCGCGCGTCCTCCAGCGCCCGCGCCAGGAGCAGGCTCAAGAGCCGTGGACTGCCGTGCGCCTGCAGCTCCACCACGTCCTCGCCCGTGAAGGACTGGGGTCCGCGGAAGTAGAGGAACAGCCCCTCGTCCAGCGCGCGTCCCTCCGCGTCCACGAAGGACGCGAGGTACGCATGGCGCGGCGTGGGCTGGGCGGGCGCACCGGGGGCCAGCAGCCGGCCCACGTCCAGCGCGTCAGGGCCGGACAGCCGGAGGATGCCCACGGCGCCCGCGGCGGGCGCGGTGGCCAGGGCGGCGATGGTCATGGAGGAAGACGTCATACGGGGAAGACGTCATACGCGGCCAGTGGAGCGAAGCCACCTGGAACCTGACGCAGCGCGGGCCCCGCTGCGTCAGCGGGTGCCCATGGGCGGCGTGGAGCCGCGAGCGGCCTTCTCCACGGCCTCGCGGTGCTCCTCGATGTACCGCTCCACCGCCTCGTCCTCGAGCTCCAAATCCCGCAGGACGCCCGGGTAGACGAAGCGGAACGCGGGGGACTCCTCGTCCCCGCGGAGGCGGAAGCTCATCTTGAGCACCGCCGCGCCGTACAGCTTGTCCTTGAGAGCTTTCGCCTTGCCCATCCCTGGTCTCGCTTCGGGAGCCCCGGCGCGCGCGGCGCGCTCAGCGGCTCACGCGTCGAAGTCGTCCTCGTCGTCCGGCAGCATGCTCCGCTTGGGAAGCGGGGCGGGCTTGTCCGGAGTGAACACCACGCGGCGGTTGCGGCCCTCGCCCTCCGCCGACACCTTCACGCCACCCACTCCTTCTACTGACGTGAGGACGCGCGCGCGGTCTTCAAGCTTCATGGCGGCAACCGCGTAGAAGCGGCCCAGGCTGGCCGACTTCTCCGCCAGCGTGCGGACGGCCGCCTTCAACTCGGCATCCTCCTCCACCGTCACCGAGCGCTCATCCCCGTCGCCCTTGCTGGCGGGAGCGGCCTTGGCGGCGGACGTCTGCGCCCCCCGCTGGCCCCCCTTCGCCGGAGCAGGCGCCTGGGCCGCCGCGGCACGGGGCGCGGCGGGGGCTGCCGGAGCCGCGGCTTGAGCTGCCGCGGCCTGGGGCTCACGGCGCTGACGGGGCTCCGGGTGCATCCCCGCGCCCAGCATCACCCAGCGCCGGTCAGCGCCGGGGCGGTGCAGCATCTTGTTCAGCAGGAACTGGAGCGAGTCCACCACCTGACTGCGCCGCCCCACCTCCACACCGGGAGGCGGTGCGGGCTCGAAGTGGAGCGCCACCGACAGGCTGCCGTCGGCGCCGTCCTTCATGTCCAGGCGCGCCGGGAAGCCCATCAGCCCGAGGATGTCGCCGAGGAGCTTCTCCACACGGCCCCGGAACTCCGCGGACGAAGCGCCGGAGTCCGGGGTGGACGGCGTCTGCTGGGGAACCTGCTCGCTCACTTGCGCCTGCCTCCCGCACCGGCCACCGCCGGCGTCCCACCGCCCGTCTGGGGCTTGTTCCGGTCCAGCCACTTCCGCAGGCCGTACTGCTGCGCGATGGAGAGGATGTTGTTCGTGAAGATGTAGAGCGACAGGCCGGCCGGGTACTGCAGCAGCGTCAGCGTGAAGATGATGGGCAGGAACCAGGTCATGATCTTGGCCTGGGCCGCATCCATCATCTGCGGCTGCATCTTCTGGGTGATGACCATGGACACGCCCAGCGCCAGCGGCAACAGGTACGTGGGGTCCTTGTAGGTCAGGTCACGCCAGATGGGTCCGACGAAGGGCTCGCCGTAGATGTCGAAGCTGTTGCGCAGCGCGGTGAACAGCGCAATCCACACCGGCATCTGGATGAGGAGGGGGAGACACCCGCCCAGCGGGTTCACCTTGGCCTCCTGGTACAGCTTCATGATTTCGAGGTTCTGCTGCTCGCGGTTGTCCGCGTGCTTCTTGCGGATCTCCTCCATGCGCGGCTGGAGCTTCTTCACCTCTTCCATGCTGACCATGGAGCGGTAGGTGAGGGGCAGCAGCACGAGCTTCACCACCACCGTGAGCAGGATGATGGCCACGCCCCAGTTGCCGGTGAGGCCGTAGAAGAACTTCATGACGGTCAGCAGGACCTTGCAGATGACGGCCCAGATGCCGAAGTCCACCGTCTCCGCCAGCGGCGGGTGGAAGGCGGCCTCGCCCAGGCCGGTGGACGCGCGCAGCGAGGCGCCGGGCACCAGGGACAGGATGTCCGGGTCCTTGGGGCCGAAGTAGCCGCCGAAGCGCAGCGTCACCGTCTCGCCCGGGGCCGCCGTAATCGGGAAGGACGCCGTCACCTTGCGCAGGGTGGGCGTGGCCTCGAAGGCGCACGAGCCGGCGCGCGGCCCCTCCAGCGGGTAGAGCGCGGACAGGAAGTACTGCTGGTCGATGCCGAAGAACTGCACCTGGCCGCGGACGTCCTCGGCGTCCGGGGCGTCATCCCCCGGGCTCATCTTCTGGAGCGCGTCACCCACCCAGCAGGCGGAGCGGCTCAGGTTGCCCACGCCGCCGAAGAAGGACGGCGCGTGCTCGAAGTTGGGGTCGATGGCGCGGTTGTGGTGCACCTGCAGCTCGCCGCTCTGCGGCTGGCCGGAGGTGTTGCGCACCTGGAGG
Organism: Myxococcus sp. AM010; assembly: GCF_013372585.1. Taxonomy (NCBI): domain Bacteria; kingdom Pseudomonadati; phylum Myxococcota; class Myxococcia; order Myxococcales; family Myxococcaceae; genus Myxococcus; species Myxococcus sp. AM010. Next base: position 36,187 of record NZ_JABXEO010000035.1, on the reverse strand, counting down.
GTGTAGGACAGCTCGAAGCCGTCCTGGGGCCACTTCACCGTCTTCACGACCTCCCACGGGCCGCGGCGGCCGGTGAAGGTGACGCCGTCTGCGCTGCCCGGGGCGCCTTCATCCATGGCGTAGTTCAGGTCCGCGGGCAGCGGGCTGGCGCCGGTGATGGACACGGCCAGGGGCAGCGGCTGCCCCGGGGTGGGGCGCGCCAGGTCCATCTGCGGCGCGGGAGGAATCTCCTTGCCGACCAGCTTCTGGAAGCCCTGGGCGACGGTGAGCTCCTGCTGCTCCCGCATCTTCGCGCCCTTGAGCACGGCGGCGGTGAGGCCGGCGCCCTCGGAGGAGAAGGTGTAGACGGACTCGTCGCGGAGCAGCTCCGCCTTGCGCGCCGGAGGCGGCGGGGCCTCCGCGGTGGTGCCCGTCCCGGCGCCGCCTTCGGGAGGCTGGACGGCCGGGGGGGTGCCGGCATCGGCGGGCGCCGTGGCCACCACGCCCGCGTCGGGGACTTCCGAGTCGGGCGGCGGCGTGGGCGCGAAGAAGAAGGTGTAGACGGCAGTGGCCGCGAACGAGAGGGCCAGGGCCGCCAGCAGTCGCTTCTGCGAATCGTTCGACTGGGGCGAGAGCGGATCGTTCATAGACTCCCCCCTCCACGGGGGAGAGGGCGGCAATGGGTGGAACCCCTCGTCACGGCACCGGGTCGATACCGCCGGGGTGGAAGGGCTGGCAGCGCATGAGCCGCCAGAGAGTGAGCCACGACCCCTTGAGGCCGCCGTGCTTCTCCAGCGCCTCCATGGCGTACGTGGAGCACGAAGGATGGAACCGACACACCCGAGGGAGCAGCGGTCCGAGGAACTTCCGGTAGAAGCGGATGGGCAGCGAGATGACGAAGGCCAGGGGGCTCATCTGGGCGGCTCCTTCGGCTTCGTCTCCGCGCGGGGCAGCCGCTGCAGCTTACGGGTGACACCGTCGAAGGCCCGCGCCAGCGCCGGAGAGGAGGCGTCCTTCGCGGAGGAGCGTGCCACCAGGACGACGTCCAGGCCCGGCGGCCATTGCATGCGGCGCTTGCGAAAGAGCTCCCGCAGCACGCGCCTCAAGCGCGCTCGGACGACGGCGTTGCCTACCTTGCTCGACACGGTCAGGCCAACACGTGAGTACGGCCGGCCATTGCGCTTCACGAGGGCCAGGAGGCAGTCCGAAGGGACTTTCTGCCCGCCTTCCTGGACCTCGAGGAACTCGCGCCGTTGAAGCAGGCGCAGGGCCTTGGGGAAGCGCTGGTCTGCCGGGCGGGACTGGCCCGGCGTCGCACCCTCGGCCCTCACACGCGAACTCGCCTACTTCTTGGGAGCGGACACGACGAGCCGCTTGCGACCCTTCGCACGACGACGCTTGAGGACATCCCGGCCGCCCTTCGTGGCGTTCCGCTTGCGGAACCCGTGGGCGCGATTGCGGCGGACCTTCGACGGCTGGTACGTGCGCTTGGACACGGCTCTAACTCCTTGGTGATGACGGCGGCGCCTCCTACCGCTCCGGCGCGACCTGAACTAGGGAAAGGGGCGGGTCCGTACCCCCATTTCCAGGGTAAGTCAACGTTGGATCACCCCGGCCCACTCTGGAACCCGCCCCGGGAGGCCCCATGGGCCGGCCCGAGGTAGGGCGATGAAGGCTGGGGTGAGACTGACGGTGCTGACCACCGCCCAACGCACGGCGGCGGGAGTTTAATCGCGACCGGCGCGGACGTCTGTTTCCCGGGTGGTTTTTTCCAGCAGCGGCCTGACTGCCGGGCGGCCTCGTGCCCTACCTACACTCACAAGCCCCCCCGAGCGGGCATTCTCACCCGCACGGCCGTCATGGCCACCGCTCCACGGCGCTCACCGGCAACTCCCGAGGCAACACTGCGGTATCCGGGTTGGAGCCTGGCTGCGTCCTGACGCGGCCATCCGGGTTCCCAACGACGATGCACACCGGGAAAGTGCGCCCATCCGGAAGCTTCGCCTCGGAGTAGCGGGCCATCGCCGCCGGTCGACCGTACTCATCAACGAGGCCTGTCCAGAGTCGTCCGTACAGCAAGGTCCCATCAGGCAATGAAGGATCCGCCCAGGAGTAGCCCGCGATTCGGCCGACCACGGCGCCGTTGCGGTACGTGCCGAGCTGGCTCTGATCTCCGGGCTGGTTGATGTCGATGACGGCCTTGAGCCCCTTCGTGGTGTCCACCGCCAGGACTCGGGACATGGCCTCACGGGCCTCCTCGGGACACTCCGCGGGCTCAGGCCGCACCTCGGCCGCGGAGCAAGCCAGCCCTGCCACAGCGCAGAGCGTGGCTGTCAGGAACTTGGATGGGCCAGAGCGAAGAGCAGTCAGAGGGCCAGAGAAAGCACCAGCAGGGAGCACAAGGACCACAGCACAGAACGCCACCGTGGGAGGACCGGCGCTTCCACGGAGACGCCGTCGGTCCCCTCCAGCATCGGGGCTCCGGGCGTTTCCGCCTTCACCTGCGCCAGTTCATCCGCCGCTGCTGCCCGTTCCACGCCTTCGACCGCAGACGATTCCTCGGCGGCATGAAGGTGCGCGGCCGGGGTAGGGCTTTCGAGCGCTTCTTCCTCCGGCGGAGGCAGCGCCAGGGAGGTCTGCCACTCGGGCTGCTTCCGCTCCTTGGCGGCATCCCAGAGGGCCTGAAGCAGCGCCTCGGCGCTGGGGTAGCGCGCCTCGGGCCGCTTCTCCAGCAAGCGCAGGGTGATGTCGCTCAACACGCGCGGCACCTTCGGGTTGAGCATGTGCGGCGCGGCCGGCACCCGCGTTGCGATGGCCACCACCAGCAGGTCGTACGGCAACTTCGGATGGAAGGCATAGCCATCGGTGAGCGCCTCGAAGAGCAGCATCCCGAGCGCATAGAGGTCCCCAGGTACGCCCGGGTCGAAGTGAGCGCCCTGCTTCCAGGTCTCCTTTCCCAAGAAGGTCACGCACTCAGGAGGGAGCAGGTACGGCGAGGTTGGCGGCACCCCCACCGTCAACGTCGTCATGCCCGGAAGGCGGGCCACGCCATAGTCGAAGACGAGCGGCTTCTCGTCCTCCGTGCGAATGAGGATGTTGTCGCTCTTCAGGTCGCGGTGACACACCCCACGCTGGTGCAGAGCGCTGACCTGGCGCACCACTTCCGTGAAGACGGTGAGCAGCCGCGCGGCAGAAGGCTCGGTGCGCCAGCGCCACTCGTGGAGCGTCTCTCCCTCGACGTAGTCCGTGACGAAGTAGAGGAAGCCACTGAGGATGGGCCAGTGGTCGACAGCATGAACCTTCAGCCCCGTGTCGTAGGCCATGTGGATGGCCACCTCGCGGGACATGCGCTCCTCCACGTTCTCCTCTTCCGGGAGATGGGCGCTGGAAGGTCGAAGCGCGACCTTCAACGTGTAGGTCCTCCCTGGCTGCTCTTCGCGCTCCACCTTGAAGACGCGGCCGAAGCCGCCAGCTCCCAATGGCGCGAGCACGCGCCAGGGGCCAACGCGGCTTCCGGGCACGAGTTGGTCGGGGTGAATCGGAATCATCGCCATGGCCAATGCCCCTGCGCCGCCTGCGGCGCGGTCAGAAAACCACTCCGCTCAAGGGCAGCGAACCGCTGCCTTCCTTGTCCTTCAGCTCGAGGCGCAGCTCCTCGCCCAGTTCCCACCAGGGGGCTTCGGTGCGTACGAGGAGGAGCCCTTCCTCTCCGGGAGCCAACTGCGGCCTGTCCATGCGCACGGAGAGCACCTTCACAGGGGCTCCGCGGACGGACGACAGCTTCACCTCACCCAACGTCCAGCGACGTGTTCCTGGCTGGCTGCGGAGTCGAACAGCCACCAGCGCCCACTTGCCGGTGCGGTAGCCCACGCCATCCTCCACCTTGAGCCCGCTCGAATTGTCAGGTGGCACGCGAGCGTCGAATCGTCGAACTCGAATGTCCTGAGTGAGCCAGCCGGAGAGGACCATCCCCTCCGGTCCCCCATCGCCACTGCCGTCCCGCAGCGCCGCGTACTTGGCCCTCAGCTCGCGCAGCTCCACCTGGAGCGCCTCGACGGAACGCGTGCGGCGAATCACCTCCACGGATGCGTCCACTTCATCCCCGGCGGCGATGAGCTCGAACGTCGCCTCTGCCGGCGCAGCGCCGTCCGCGAAACGCACGGTGAGCAGCAGGCGCTCGCCGGGCACCAGGTCGACCTTCGGCTTGAAGGAGACCAATCTCTCGTGCTCATCAACTCGCTCGAAGTGCGACTCACGTCCCCCGAGCTGCACGCCCTTCATGCCGAGGTTCGAATCGAAGGTGAGGGTGGTGAGCGTTCCTCGCGCGACCCGCACCGTCACGTCCTCACCTGCAGCGGGCAAGGAGAGGGTCCGCTGCCGCAGCTTGCGCTCGCCGCCAGGCTGCGACTGGGCGGCCGCCGCGCATGCCAGCAGCAACAGCATCAACGGCAACGGGTTCAAGGAACCGAGCACGTGGTCAGAGCCCGCTGAACTCGCAGCGCCTCATCAGCACGTTCATCATCAAGCCTTCGACCCGACTGCCGCACTTCCCGCACTTCACCGGAGCCATTCGCGGCCTCGTCAGCTGGACCCAGCGTCGATAAACGACGCTAGCGACACGTCTTTAGAGACGTGGTGAAGCTCTTGTAGACGCTCCTACGGTCCCGCCGCAAGATGGGGCCCCGGGTCGACAGAAAACGCCGGCCTGAGCGGGCGGAGCAGTACGAGAGCGACGCCTACCGCGCGCTCCAGCAGCGTTTGGCCGCGGCGGTCCGGCGCCTCCGCGAACAGAAGGGCTGGACGCAGGAAGAAGCGGCCCACCGCTGCGGCATGACGACGCGCCTCTACCAGCGCGTGGAGGGAGAAGAAGCCAACCTCACCTTCACGTCGCTTGCCCGCGTTTGCGAAGGCTTTGAGGTCGATGTGGTTCGCCTCTTCAAGCCACTGAAGCGGCGCGCCTGAATCAAGGATTGTGATTCTCGAACGGCCGCCTACGCGAGCCGACCCACTCTCTACGGTGCCGACCGGCTCCAGCTGTTGCCGCGCACGTTGATGGATGGATGGACTATTGCGCCCATCCCAAGGTTCTCCGGTCGGGTCAAGGCTGCCCGAAGGGCATCGCCGAAGCGTGGCCAAGGCCTTGACGTGACTGGGGAACCGCCGTCCCGCGGCCATCCACCAGTCGACTCAAGCGACGTGCACGGCAACACCCGGGCAGGCACCTCAGGCCCGCCTCAAGCTCGCAACACCTGAGAGCGCCCTGGGGCCTCCCGCACCCGTCCAGCGACACCGCTTTTTTCCGGCGAAGGAAATCTGAGAGCACCGTTCTCCGGGAAACCCACACAGAAGGTGTCCACACCATGTCACTCACGCGACCCCAGGTCGCCGTGCTCGGACTCGTCATGTCCGCGGCGCCCGCCCTGGCCTTCACGCCGATTCCCACCATCCCCACGTCGCCCATCTACAACCTCTGCGTGGCCTATGTCCCCACGCTGCAGGACTGCCAGACCGGCACCACCCTCTGCGCCCAATTGGCGCGGCAGGCGGCGAGGACGAACCCGAACGCCACCTGCAACGTCCTGGTGCGCGACGCCGCGCTGGACGCAGTGGCCAGCCTGCCCGAGCGCACCGTGCTGGTGCCCGTCACGCGCAACGCGAGCGGCCAGACGGTGGAGCCGGACGTCGCCACCAAGCCGGTGGCCTTCATCGAAGAGGACGCGAACGGGCGCAGCATGAACGGGCTCGCCGGCTTCCTGCTGGGCGCCTCGCACCGCGACCAGACCTACTTCCCGGCCACGTCCCAGTCCGCCGGGTGGATCAAGTTCCTGCGCGCGCTCCAGCTCGCCGGGTGGGACAACAGCGGCACCACCATCGACTCCTGCCAGGAGTACGTGCACGAGAAGTACTACGACTACAGCGTCTTCGAGTTCGCCACCGCCTCCCTCGGCACCGACTACCGCCGCATCCATGGCCTCGCCTTCGCCGCGGCGCCCAGCGGCGGCACCGTCCCCGCCACCGCCATTGGCACGCGCGCGATTCAGGACCCGGTGCAGCGCGGCAAGGACGGCACGCCCATCCAGCCCGCCATCCAGTTCCCCTCGGGCGCGCCGAAGAACGAGTTCTTCACCGTGCCCGCCCCAGCCCAGGGCAAGGTCCTCATCGGCGCCAGCACCCGGGACCGCGTGGTGCCGCTGCCCGGCGTCATGGGCGGGGCCATCATCGAGCTCAAGGACCTGCACCGCGACCTGAACCTCTACGGCACCGTCCTGCCCTCGGCGCTGCGGACCACCCTGTCCCAGGGCGCCAGCTACTACAACGAGAGCTGGTCGTGGCACCGCTCCATGAGCACGCGCAACGCCGCGGTGCTGGACGAACAGCTGTACTCGCTGGACCAGCTCCAGGAGGACTTCGCCGCGCTCATCCAGCAGCGCAAGGACCGGGTGGCCGCCATCCAGTCGGAGCTGGCCCTGCGCTTCCGCCCGATTCCGGGGATGCTCCAGGCCCCGCCCACGGACACGTCCAGCAACCTGTCGGGCGACGAGCCCCAGGACCCCATCATCACCCGCGCCTACGAGCTCGCCGCCCTGGATGACGTCATCGAGGCGGCGCTCCAGCAGGCCCAGGCGCGCGGCTGCCTCGCCTTCCAGACGGGCAAGATGCCCGCCCCCTGTGACTGGTCCCCCAAGCGCTTCGCCCGGCGCGTGATGAACCTCTACCAGGGCGCCCGCGAGCAGGACTTCCAGAAGTGCGCGCGCTACACCCGCGACGACTTCGCCGACCTCAAGGCGAAGGCCCTGGTGCACGGCGGCGTCAACTTCCCCGCGCAGAACTACACGACGAGCCCCTTGCGCCTGGAGACGTACTTCATCCGCCGCGACCAGTACCTGCGCGCCCTGTCCGCCACGGTGGGCACCATGCTGGACCCGAAGACGGCGCAGCCCCGCCTGCGGTGGGAGTCCGGTGACAGCTACAGCCTGGGCAATGACACCTTCGGCGCCACCGCGAACTACCAGGTGGCCGTCGCCGTCAACAACGTGAAGCACACGCCCGACTGCGGCCTCTCCCCGGAGGTGACGGGCAGCTTCGACGCCACCGGCAGCACCCTGGGCATCAGCGCCAACCTCATCCACGCCCAGACGCAGGTGACGCAGAAGCGCGCGGACATTGATTTGGACGTGCTCGACAACACCGTGCCGCTGGTGGACGTGCACCGCGACCTGGCGCTGGGCCAGTTCAACATCGTGTCCGGCAAGCAGGAGAAGTCCGCCACGCTGGTGAACGCCCACGCCACCTTCGTCATCGTCGTGGTCCCCGTGACGCTCGGGGCCAAGGTGGCCGGCGTGGTGGGGCTCGACTACCGGCTGACGGCCGAGCACCAGGTGACGGGCACCACCCAGTGCAGCGTGACGAGCCTGGGCGTCGCCGGACACCTGGAGCCCTTCGCCCGGGTGGACGGGGAGCTGTACGCGGCCGTCGACCTCTTCATCATCGAGGCCGGCGTGAAGGGCCGCCTCCAGCTGGTCCACGCCGCCGTCCCGCTGGACGCCAGCGCATATCTGACGTCCTCCGGCGGCAGGCTGAAGCTGCGCATGGAGGGTAACTCCCACCTGCGCTTCACCTTCCTGGCCGGCCGCATCTCCGCCTACGTGGAGGTGGGCATCTGGCCCTTCGAGGCGGAGTTCGAGCAGACGCTGGTGAGCTGGAACGGCATCAAGGAGGACGTGAAGCTGTTCGACCACGCCTTCAACGTCGACCTCGTGGACATCCGCTCGCTGCTGTAACCCACCCGCTGGAGACGCCCCATGAACAACGCACGCAAGGTCATCACTGGCGGTGCCCTGCTGGCACTGCTGCTCCTGGGGGCCACCTGGCTCCACCTGGCCCAGGCCCCTGTCACCGGGGCGTCTCCCGCGACGACGCCCCTCCACCTCCGCTTCCCGGTGGGGGAGCGCCGGACGTATCACCTGGACTACACGGCCCGGACCGAGGTGCGCCTCGCTGGCGCACCTCGGGACGGCGCCGCCATGGCGGGCCAGGCCCACTTCATAGGGGACCTGGTCCTGCGCAGCCACCCCGCGCAGGGCACCGCCCTGCGGGTGGGGCTGAGCCTGGAGAACCTCCGCACCCACTCGCTGGAGCTGTTCGGCCACGCGCTGCTGCCGGACGCCGCGGCCGTGGAGGCCACCTTCGCCGGCCGCGAGGCCCTGCTGGAGCTGGACGCCGACGGCACCCTGCGCGCCGTCGCCTTCCAGGAGGCAGACCCGTCCCTTTTCAAGAACACCGTGCAGGCGCTGGCGGGGGAGCTCCAGTGGGCGCTGCGCGACGGTGACACCTTCCAGGTGGATGAGACGACGTCGCGAGGCGTGGCGCGCGCGGAGTACACGCGGCTGGAGGGAGACACCCTGCCCGCGCGCTTCCTCAAGCGGCGCCTGGCCTACCCGGAGCCTCGGGGCCTGGGCACCGGGGGCGGCGACGTGGAGGTGGACTCGCGCTTCGAGGTGACGCTGGACGCCGGCGGCGTCCTGGAGCGCCTCGTGGGCGAGGAGCGCGTGCTGCGCCGCCCGGCCGGTGGTGGCGAGCCCACCGCCACGGCGCACGTCCAGCTCCGCCTGGAGCCCGGCGCGCGAGGACGCTTCACCGTGGCCCAGGCGCCCGCGGACGTGGCGCTCCAACGGCTGGCGCCGGGCGAGCTGGTGACGGACGCCCGCGTGCAGGAGCGGATGCTGGCGCAGCAGGTGGATGGCCTCACCCCGGAGCGCTTCTTCGAGCTGATGGAGAAGTACGCCAACGGCGGCACCTTCCCGGAGCACAACCACTTCCTCCTCCAGGCCACGGGCCTGCTGGAGCAGCAGCCCGAGCTGTGCGCGCGGCTGGCCGACTTCTTCCAGCAGTCCACGCTGAAGCCGCGCGGCCGGGCGCTGGTGTTGGATTTGCTGGCGGGCGCGGGCACGCCGGACGCGCAGGCGGCGCTGGTGCGCGCCCTGTCCAGCCCCCAGGCGTTGGCCGAGCCCGCCTACGGCATGTTGCTCAGCCGCCTGTCGCTGCTGACCAGCCCCACGCCGGACACGGTGCGCTTCATCGAGCGCGCCCACCTCACGGCCCGTGACGACACGCGCGTGGCCACCTCCTACGCCCTGGGCGCCACCGCTGGCGCCCTCTACCGGCAGCAGCAGGACGGGGAGGCGCTGGCCGCCGTCCAGCGGCTCGAGTCGGAGCTGCACACCGCGCGCACGCCCGAATCAAAGGCCCACCTGCTGCTCGCGCTGGGCAACGCGGGCCTGGAGGCGCAGGTGGACGTCATCACCCGGTACACCCAGGACCCGGACGCGCAGGTCCGCCGCGCATCAGCCCGCGCGCTGCGGAAGATTCAGACGCCCCAGGCCCTGCGCTCGCTCCTCACCCTGGCCGAGGACCCTCAAGCCCCCGTGCAGTCCTCCGCGCTGACGGCGCTGGGCCGCCGCCCCCTGGACGACTCCACCCTGCGGCAACTGCGTGACCTGGCGCTCGCCGGCAGCGTGCCCCTGGAGAACCACCACACCCTGGTGTCGGTGGTGGAGCCCTACGTCCAGCGCACGCCCGAGGTGCGCCAGCTCCTCCAGCACCTGCTCACTCACGACGCGGCCGACGCCCAGCTCCACATGCGCATCCGCGGCCTGCTCGGGACGTGACGAGGACGGGGGGAACGCCGGAGTTTTCACTCAACGTGAAGCCTTCGGCGGGGTCCCCCAGCGCTTGGGGTAGGGGCGGGGATGATCCACAACTGGGCCCGGCTGGCATGCCCGTTGCGGATCATCCGTGTTGGGAAAACCCCTTGAGGTTACGGCGGTTTTGGCCGGTTGCTTGATCCACCAGGGACCGTCTGTTAGCACCGCCGAACGCCTCGTTTTCCCCCTGCATCCGCACGTTTGAGACACGCGTGAACGCCCTCGCCCAAGCCGCTACCCCCCTCCCAAGTGCTGGAATTCTCTGGGCTCGGATGCTGGATGCCATCCGCCAGGAGAAGTTCGACTACGCGCTGAGGTGGCTGGAGCGGATGCGGCCCCTGGAGGTGCGTGACGGCGCCCTGGTGATGGGCGTCCCGGACCGCTTCTTCCGTGACTGGGTGGATGACCACTACCGCCCCATGCTGGATGTGCAGCTCGGGCGGATGGGGGAGGGGCTGACCTCCATCGCCTATGAGGTGGTGGAGGGGCTGGAGCCGGACCCGCACTTTCCACCCATACCCTCCGTCAAGGCGAGCGCCACGCGCCCGGGGCGGCTGAACGCGCGCTTCACCTTCGACACCTTCGTGGTGGCGGACAGCAACCAGCTCCCGGCCGCCGCCGCGCAGGCCGTGGCGGACAAGCCGGGCCACCACTACAACCCGCTCTACATCTACGGCGGCACGGGCCTGGGCAAGACGCACCTGCTCCAGGCGGTGGGCAACTTCATCTGGGAGCGAGACCCGTCCCAGCGCGTGGTGTTCCTCTCCAGCGAGCAGTTCACCAACGAGTACGTGGAGAGCGTCCGCGAGCACCGCATGGGGGACTTCCGCCGGAAGTTCCGTGAGGAGTGCGACGTGCTCCTCATCGACGACATCCAGTTCCTCGGCAAGCGTGAGGAGACGCAGAAGGAGTTCTTCTACACCTTCAACACGCTGTACGAGATGAACAAGGCCATCGTCCTCACCAGCGACACGGTGCCCTCGGAGATTCCGGGCCTGGAGGACCGGCTGCGCAGCCGCTTCGCCATGGGGCTGATGACGGACATCCGCGAGCCCACCTACGAGACGCGGGTGGCCATCCTCCAGAAGAAGGCCGTGGCCGAAGGGTTGGATTTGCCGGACTCGGTGGCGCACTTCATCGCCAAGCACATCCAGAAGAACGTGCGCGAGCTGGAAGGCGCGCTGGTGAAGCTGTCCGCGGTGCACAGCCTGACGCGCCAGCCGGTGACGGAGGACTTCGCGGCCCAGGTGCTGCGCGACATCCTCCCCGCCCACAGCGCGGTGGACGTGGAAGCCATCCAGCGCGAGGTGGCCCGCTTCTACAAAGTCACGGTGGAGTCGCTGAAGGAAGACCGCCGTCACAAGGCCCTGGCCCATGCGCGTCAGGTGGCCATGTACCTCAGCCGCAAGCTGACGAAGAGCTCCTTCCCGGAGATCGCCGCGCGCTTCAGCAAGGACCACTCCACCGTCATCTCCGCGGTGCGCAAGGTGGAGGGCCTCCGCGTGACGGACGCCACCGTGCAACGCGAATTGGCGGAGCTGGAGTTGAAGCTCGGCAACCCCTGAAACAGCCGTGCCTTGGTTTCATGCCGGGCGGCTGTAGCCAGGATTGAGGCTCGGGCGCGTATTCGGGGGAGTGAGCCCGCGCGTGAAGAGCCTGGTCCTGCTGCTCGCCGTGCTCACGGCCGCCGCGCTGTGGCGTGCGGGCCAGGCACCTTGGACGCCGACGCCCCCTGAGACACCGCTGGCTGTCTCACAGCTCTTGGATGATGACGCATCCCCACTGGAGAGCCGTCCGGGCGTGAAGGGACGGGAGCGGGTGCTCGTCGTGGGCCACCGGCTCCGGTACACGTTCGATTTGGACCTCCGGACCCACACTGAGCATCAGGCGGGCGCGCGGGAGTCGCTGCACACGGGCTGGAGCGGCCTGCTCGAGCTCACCTACCTGGGCGCGGAGGGTGAACAGCACCTGTTCTCCGGCCGCTTCGTGCCGACGCGGATGGTCGTGGACGCCGGTGAGGCGCCGCCGCCCGGTGACGCCGCGCTGCGGGCGCTCCGGGGCAAGTTCGAGCGGCCGGTGTACGTGGGCCAAGACGTCCGGGGCCGAATCGTGGCCGTGCACTTCGATGCGGCGCAGGACGCGGCGGCGCGGCGACTGGTGCGGCTGCTGCTCGCGTCGACGCAGTTCGTGGCGGAGGAGGGCGCCCGCTGGAGCACCGAGGAGCCGGACTCGCGCGGTGACCTGGAGGCCGTGTACCGCGCGGGTGGCAGCGCGAACACCTACGTGAAAACGAAGCGGCGCTACCTGCGCGCGGGCTCGGCGGTGCTTCCACGGCTGCAAGCGCACCTGGACTTCACCCTGTTCGCGGATGGGCACGTGAGGGAGGCGACGGGCTCGGAGGTGGTGGAGCTGGGCGGCGGCGGCACGGAGCTCCCACGCATCCGCGAGGAGACGCGGGTCGCGCTGACCAACGTGGGCGTGGACTACCGGCTCTCATCGCTGAGGCCGTTCGAGGCCACGCGGGCGACGCTGCGGTCGGAGCGGCTCACGGAGTTGGCCGGCGTGGAGGGGGCGCGGGCGAATGGGCACATGGAGCGGCCTTCGCTGCTGCTCGGTGATGAGCTGGAGCGTGTGCTGGATGGGGCACGGGACGCGGGGGTGAGGAACGCGGCGGCGCTGTCGATGGGGACGCTGGCAAAGGCCTTGGAGGTGCCGGAGCCGGGCCGGAGCCAGGTGCTGGTCGAGGGGCTCTTGAGGCGCTGTCGCATGGGTACGCTGGAGCCCGAGGTCTGCCTGGATGCCCTGGCCCGGGCTGGCGCTCCGGCGGGACTGGCCTACGTGAGGTCGTCGCTCGCGCATCCGGAGGTGGCCGTGCGGGGCGCGGCGACGGAGGCGCTTCGTTCCATCCCTGGCGCGGCGGTGGATGCCTTGCTGGACCAGGTGATGCTCGACGACCCAAGCTCGCGAGTTCGTGCGCTCGCGGTGAAGGCTGTCTCTCAGCGGGTCGCTGGCGCCCACCTGGAAGCGCTGGCCCGGGTGCTGCGCGCCGAGCGGAGTGAGCGCGTCCGTATCGAAGTGGTGCGGCTGCTGGGCCACCTGCGGACCGTGGAGCCCCCCACCGTCGCCCTGCTGCGCGATGTGGCCGCGAACGATGGGTCCGCGAACGTGCGCGCGCTGGCGGCGTCACTGCTCGATGAGTAGAGCGGGGTGCCGGGCGGATGAGCTCGCCCGGCATCCGTTCCACTTCGAAGCGCTACGCGTCCTTGCGACGGCGGCCCACGACGAGCCGCATCAGTCCCGCGAGCATCCACGGGAGCAGCGCGGTGGGAGACGAGGACTGGCACCCGCAGCCACTGTCCGGAGGCGGTGGGGGCGGAGACGTCCCCGCATCCTGACGCGAACCCGCGTCGGGCTCCGGCTCCGGCTCCGTGCCCGCGTCCGGCTCCGTGCCCGCGTCCGGCTCCTCGCCTGCGTCCGGCTCCTCGCCCGTACCCGCGTCCGGATCCGTGCCCGCGTCTTGCTCCGTACCCGCGTCCGGATCCGTGCCCGCGTCCGACTCACCCGTGCCGGCGTCCGGATCCGTCCCCGTGCCGCCATCCACCTGCGGGAACGACGCCCGCGCGATGAACACCGCCGTGCCCCACTCCTCCTGGTCGTTGTCCGGAGGCGCCAGGCCCGCGGCCAGCGTGACGTCACCCCTCGCGTTGATGGAGGCCGACCCACCGAACACCGGGTTGGACGGCGTCTCCTGGTCGATGCGCGCGGGACCCAGGTCCGAGGACACGATGTCGTGCTCGGTCGCCACGCGCCGCGTTTCCTGCCCGTCGCTCACCCACACCGCTCGCATGTTCGCGGCGTCGAAGGCGCGAAACACCACGAGCCCACTGTCGTTGATGTCGGGCGGAAAGAACTCCAACTGCCGGATGTCACCCTGGCCGTCCTGCGCAACCGTCCGCAGCTCGGAGCCATCCCAGCGCCACAGCGTGGTGACGTTGCTTCCCTGCGCGCTCCGCGCCGTTCCCAGAAACGCCACCTGTCCGTGGTTGTTCAGCGCGGGCTGCACGGACGCGAAGCGGTACACGGGAGATGACGCCTCCCGCCCCCGCGTCTGCGCGATGAGCCGCGACGGCGTCCCATCCGCGTGGAAGATGCGAAGCTCCTGGAAGTACTCCGACGACGCTGGCGCGAGGTCTCCCACGCCCGCCATCTGCCCCAGGTCGTTCATCGTCGGGGAGTAGAGGAACTCGTAGGGGCTCGCCCCGTCGACGGCCCGCTCACTGGCCAGCAGGGTCGCCTGGAAGTTGCCGTCGGGCGCCTCGGACACGACGGCGTAGGCGCGCCCCACGCCCGCGAACGTGGCGCGGAAGCCCATTTGACCGGCCTCGTTGAGCCACAGGCTGCTCCAGTCGGAAGCGCCCACGGGGACGCGGATGATGCGCACCGGGTCCGGCGCCGCGACATTCAGCAAATAGATGCCGTTCTGGGCCGCCGAGGAAGCACCCGTGACGGCGAAGGCGATGTCCCCCCGCGAGTTCACGCCCGGGTCGCCCGTCCGGGCATCGTCGCCCAGGTCCGGAAGCACGTAGATGCGGCTCCCCACGCCGTCCTGCCCCCACCACACGCCAGAGCGACCCTCGGGCGTAATCGACAGACGGAAGGCGAGCTGCCCGTCCGCGCTGAGGGGGAGCTGGTAGCTGCCCGCCAGCAGGTTGCCCGGCGCCACGTTGTAGGCGCCAGACGCGTTCCCCTGCAGGTTGGTCCGCGCCTGAAGCTCCAGTGTGTATTCAGGCACCTGCGCCCAGGCTGGCGCGGCCAGCGTGAGCACACTCAGCGCCAACGTCCTTCCACGGACCTGACTGGCCCGCGCACTCCACTTCCGTCCCGCGACTGACATGGATGCCGCCTCCCATGTTTAAAAGGAAGGCAGGCTATCACTGGATTCCGACGCTCAGGCCTCGGGCACCCACAGCGAGCGCAGGTCGGCGGGGAGCTGGCCCATGACGTCGTCGGCCTCGCCCTCGCTGATGTGATTGCGCACCGTGAGGAACACGGCCCGGGCCAGGCGCTCCGCCTCGTTGGGCGTGGTGTCGAGCTCCTCGGCCACCATGGCGAGGAACTGCTCCAGCTTGTACTTCCTGGCGACCTTGCCCTCGTGACGGGGACAGCGCTTCAGCATGTCCGTCACCTTCCGCGGGAGCTGGGCCTCCAGGTGCTTCGCCTCGGTGTCCATGAGGCGCTGCTCCAGCAGGCACAGCACGGACTGCGCGGCCTTCTCCGCCAGCGGGCGGACGACGCCCGCGTTCGCTTCAAGGTCCTTCAAGAAGCCCGAATAGGTCTGCGCCGCGCGTGACTCGCTGCGCTGCTCCTTGAGGCTGGGGGCCGCGCTCCGGCCCTCCGCTGCCTCGCCCTGCTCCTCACGTATGTTCGCCATGACGGTGGCCTCCTCGGTGTCTGGCTTGGGTCTCCTCCGTGAGCGTGGGCACCCCACGTCCCCCAGGCACCTACCGCCCCCCGCGCGCCGGGACTGCAGGGTGGTGAGCGAGCCATGCACTGGCGGCACCGTCTCGCCGTCGTCAGTCCACCGCGCCGCCGAACAGCTCCACCATCCGCCGCCAATGCAGCATGAACCCGAACGTCAGCGAGGCCAGCGCCAGGCCCATCGCGCCCAGCGCTTCCCATCGCCGTCCAATGGGCGGCCGTGCCTCCGGGTCCACCCGCCGCAGCGCCACCGCGCCCAGGACGAGGGCCAGCGTGGCCATGGCCATGCAGATGAAGCTCAACACGAACCCCACGCCGATGAAGGACAGCAACGGCGTGAGCACGTGCAGGAGCAGCGACCCCACGCTCAACGACAGCGCATGCCGGGCAAGGGGGTTGTTGACCCGCAGGTCCCACAGTCGGCGCAACTCGCGCTCCGGAACGTCCAGGCGGAAGAAGAGCCGGCTGCGCGTGTCGCGGAAGATGTTCACCGCGACCATCAGCGGAACGAAGAACACCAGCGCGGGCGCGCCCATCGACGGCGCGGTGAGCAGCATGGCCAGCAGCGGGACGGCCAGCAGGCCCAGGCGGGCCCAGCGCATGCCCAGGAAGAACGCCAGGCCCACGCCCGCGCTGGCCAGGAACGCCAGCGCGAGATGGAATGTCCCCCCTACCAGCGCCCCCAGCGCCAGAAATAAGAGCAGCTCCGCGATACCGATCACCAGCCAGGCGCTCGCGTCCCTCCGTCCCCAGAGCCCCAGCCGGAAGGTCTCCAGGTAGTTCACCTCCGGACGCGCGGCGCAGTCCGGGCAATACATCTGGCCCATTACCCACGTCGTGCACGCGGTGCAGACGAAGCCGCCGCAGCGCTGGCAGGTGGCGCCCGCGAGCGCCTCCGGGTGGAGGGCGCAGCGGGGCAGGGCACCGGATGAGACTTCGGCGGACATGCGTTCAGTCTCTCATGCTGACCAGGAACCAACATCCCGGGGCACCGGCCGCTCCCGCCACCATTCCCTACCCACGGCGCCGGAGGTGCGTGCTAAGCGCGTCGCGTGAGTCATTGGCATCGAGACTTGGAGGCACCTTGTTCCGAATGAAGGCCCTCGTCGCCGCAGCCCTTGTGTTCAGCGGGCTGCCGGCGCTTGCCCAGACACCCCAGGAGGCGAAGCCGCTGGAGCCCGGCCGCGAAGCGCTCGCCATCTCGTATGAGAAATACGCGCTGCCCAATGGCCTGGAGGTCATCCTCTCCGTGGACCGGAAGCTGCCGGTGGTGGCCGTCAACATCTGGTATCACGTCGGCGCGTACCACGAGCAACCCGGCCGCACCGGCTTCGCGCACCTGTTCGAGCACATGATGTTCCAGGGCTCGCGCAACGTGGCCGACGACGTCCACATCTCCCGGCTGGAGCACCTGGGCGCCACCGACCTCAACGGCACCACCAGCTTCGACCGCACCAACTACTTTGAAACCGTCCCCAGCAATCACCTGGAGACGGCGCTGTGGCTGGAGAGCGACCGCATGGGCTTCCTGCTCGACGCCATCACTCCGGAGAAGCTGGAGACGCAGCGCGAGGTGGTGAAGAACGAGCGGCGTGAGTCCATTGAAACCGCGCCGTATGGCGCCGCCCGCGAGAAGGCGTGGCACGCGCTCTTCCCGCTGCCGCACCCGTACCACGGGGACGTCATCGGCTCGATGAAGGACCTGAACGCGGCCAACGTGGACGACGTGAAGGACTTCTTCCGCACCTGGTACGCGCCGTCCAACGCCACGCTGGCCATCGTCGGTGACTTCGACGTGGCGAAGACGAAGGCGCTGGTGGAGAAGTACTTCGGCACGCTGCCCAGCCACGCCCGGCCACAGCGGCCGGAGGTCGCGCCGGTGAAGCTCACCGCGCCCGTGGTGCTGCGCGAGGAGGAGCGCGTGGCCCGGCTGCCGCTCTTGACCATCCAGTGGCTCACGCCGGCGTACCTGGAGGAAGGGGACGCCACCGCGGACGTGCTGGCCACCGCGCTGTCCACCGGCAAGGCCAGCCGCCTCTACCGCCGGCTGGTGCTGGACAAGGAGCTGGCCCAGAGCGTCAGCGCCAGCCAGCAGAGCCAGGGCGCGCAGTCCGTCTTCTCGGTGGACGTGGTGGCGCGGCCCGGGGTGTCCACGGACAGGCTGCTCCAGGAGGTGGACGCGGTGCTGGACGAGGTCCGCCAGCAGGGCATCACCCCGGAGGAGATTGCCCGCGCCCGCACGCGCTACGACACGCGCACGCTGGCCGGCCTCCAGTCCGTCGGCGGCTTCGGCGGCAAGGCGGACGTCCTCCAGAGCTACAACCACTTCGTCGGCGAGCCCAACTACGTGGCCCAGGACCTGGCGCGCTACGAGTCGGTGACGCCCGAAGCCGTGAAGCAGTTCGCCCAGGACACGCTGCGCCCCGGCGCGCGCGTCATCCTCCACGCGGTGCCGCCCGCACGCCGGCAGGCGCCCCTCGACTCGAAGGAGCGCCACTGATGCGCCGCCTCCTCTCCGCCCTGCTCGTCACCACGCTGGCCGCCTGCGCCAGCAACCCGAAGCCCGCGCCGGCCAGTCCGGACTCGCCCGCGATGGGAGAGAAGGCGGCCCCGGCTGAAGCCACGGCCAACGCCGAGTCCTTCCGCGCCACGCCACCCCAGCCCGGCAAGGCGCCGGACCTGGTGCTGCCCACCTTCCAGAGCGCGAAGCTGGACAACGGCCTCACCGTGCTGGTGAGCACGCGGCGGGAGCTGCCGCTGGTGTTCGCGGGCGTGGCCTTCGCCGCGGGCAGCGCGCAGGACCCCCAGGGCAAGGAAGGGCTCGCCGAGCTGACGTACCGCATGCTGCTGGAAGGCGCGGGCAAGCGGGACACGGTGCTGCTGGACAACGCCTTCGCCGACCTGGGGGTGTCTCCCGGCATGGACGTGCAGGCGGACGGCGCGCAGGTGGGCGTGCGCGTGCTGACGCGCAACCTGGACGCGGCCATGGCCCTGCTGTCGGACGTGGTGCTGCGGCCCAGCTTCAACCCCAAGGCCTTCGAGCGGCGCAAGAAGCAGCAGCTGGCGGACCTGGTGCGCGCGATGGGGCAGCCCGGCGTGCTGGCGCAGCTGGCGTACCTGGAGGCCGTGTTCGGGCTGGAGCACCCCTACGGGCACCTCCCCGACGGCACGCCCGCGTCCGTGCAGACGCTCACCCTGGCGGACGTGACGGGCTTCTACCAGAAGCACACCGGCCCCAGGGCCCAGGCGGTCATCCTCACCGGGGACATCAGCCTGGAAGAAGGGGTGGCCCTGGCGAAGAAGCACTTCGGCGGGTGGAAGGGCAAGGCCACGCCGCCCGCGCCGCCGCCGGCCACGAAGGCGCCGCCGCGGCAACAGGTGTACGTGGTGCCCAAGCCGGGCCTGGACCAGACGCTGCTGCTGGTGGGCCGCGCGGGCATCGCCGCGGGGAACCCGGACGAGTACCCGCTGGAGTTGGCCACCACCGTGTTCGGTGGCTTCTTCGGCAGCCGGCTCAACATGAACCTGCGGGAGGACAAGGGCTACAGCTACGGCGCGGGCGCCAGCGTCTCTCCGCGCCTGGGCGTGGGGCCGCTCACCGCGTACAGCTCCGTGCGCCAGGACGTGACGGGCCCGGCCCTGAGCGAGGTGATGAGCGAGCTGACGGGCCTGAAGAACCGGCCCATCACCGCCGAGGAGCTGGAGGCCGCGCGGGAGGGCCTCATCCGCGCCTTCCCGGGCGCCTTCGAGTCGGTGGAGGGCCTGGGCGCCAGCGCCGCGGCGCTCTTCATCACCCGCCGCCCGCTGGACGAGTTCAACCGCACCGTGGAGGGCCTGCGCGACGCCAGCGCCGCGGACGTGCAGCGCATGGCCGAGCGGTACCTGGACCCGGCCGCGATGCAGATGGTCCTCGTGGGGGATCCGGCGACCATCCAGGAGCAGGTGACGCCGCTCGGCCTGGGCAAGCTGGTGCCCATTGAGCCGGATGAAGCGCCGATGCCGCGCGCGGCGAAGTAGCACGCAGGCAGGTGTCTTCCGGGCCGTGGTCTGCGAGTCATTGCTCGCGGGCCTCGGCCCGGTGCTTCACGGGGTACGCGGTCCGGGCCTCCCCCGAGGCTCAGCCGTTGCGCGCCTCGTCTTCCGCGTCGGAGACCTGGCGCTCCTCGGCTCGCTCGCGGCCCTTGCGCTCGCGCTCCAGCTCGTCCGCCTCGTCGATGGGGCTGCGGATGTCGGGGACGTAGCCGCCCACCTCGGAGTCACTGTCCAGGGCGAACTTCTGCTCGCGCGTGTCGCGGATGGAGTCCGCAGCGTACAGCGGCAGGGTGTCGTCGGCTTCCAGTCCCCGCTCCACGCGGTCTGGCGCATAGGGAGGCTTGGTCGCGGCCTCCTTGCCTCCCGTGTACGGGTCATATTTCCTGTTCGGCATGGTGCGCTCCTCGTCGAAGTGGGTGCTGCTCCGAAGTTGAATGTCGGAGCGGGCTCCTTGCGCACCAAGGTCCCCGCGGAGGTCCGGGGGCACGCCCGGCCGCCCGGAGACATCCCCAAGTTGCCCACAGGTGGGCGACCCGCCGCCGCGTCACTTCCCGAGGAAGTCGAGCAACGCCGCGTGGAACTTCTCCGGCGCCTCGAAGTGGGGGATGTGGCCCACGCCGGGCAGCTCCACCAGCGTCGCGTGGGAGGTCTCCAGCGTCTGGAGCGACCGCCGCTACCTCGACATATCCCTGCGCAATGCCACCCAACTACAAGTCCGTTCCGCAGCTCCCCTGAACGGGACTCGCCCCCTAATCTGCCCTACTCGGACCACTGACGATGGCCACGCCCATGAGCAGCCTGCTCGAAGAGGTTTCTCGCGAGCACTTCCCGTATCCGCCCACCGCATCCGAAGAGGTGGCTGCGTTCGAGCGCCGGGTAGGCTGGAAGTTGGACCCGGACCTGCGCGCCTTCTACTTGCACTGCAATGGAGCGGAGCTGATTGCGCGGCTACCGGAGACCCCCTACCGCGTCCTCCCGCTGCACAAAATCGTCCGGGCGAGGGTGGCCATCTACGGCGAGGATGACGACAAGTGGGGACCCGCCTCGGTGTACGCGCTCTGCGATGTGCAGGATGGCAACTACGTGCTGGTGGACGTGGCCCGACTGGAGAATGACCGTTACCCCCTCTTCGACGGCGACCACGAAGCGTGGCCGGACCCGGCGTACTGCAAGCAGGTCGCCCGTTCCTTCTCGGAGTTCCTGGAGCAGGCGCTGCGCACCCGCCGTGGCCACTCCTGACCAGGGGAGTGAAGTCTCCTCCAAACGTGCGAATTCGAGGACCCGAGCAATCTGGACGGTCATCCCCTGACGCGCGCCTACGCGCCCACGCCGTCGAAGCGCCGCGGGCGCAGCAGCCGCAGCGTGAGCACCAGCGCGAGGAACAGCACACTGGCGCTCACGGTGACGAAGCGGATGCCCATCCGGTCGGCCAGCGCGCCCAGGCCCCACACGCCCGCCGCATACGCGCCGCCGAGCACCATGCTGAACAGGCTGCTCATGCGCGCCTGCAGCTCGCGGGGCACGCGTGACTGGCAGTACGCGTGCATCCCGCTCATCAGCATCATGTAGTTGGCGCCGAGCACGCAGATGACGGCGGCGGCCACCTCCAGGGTGGGTGACAGCCAGTACAGCGTGGACACCCCGCCGATGGACGTCGCCGCCAGCCCCAGCAGCTTGCGCTGGCCCAGCTTGTCCACCAGCGTGCCCACCAGCAGCGCGGCCGTCACCGCGCCCGCGCCCTGACAGGTGACGAGCAGCGACGTGGCCGCCGCGCCCTGGCCGAACACGCGGATGGCGAAGACCGGCACCAGGCCGATGAAGGGCGCCACCAGGGCGGCGACCAGCAGCGTGCCCCACAACATCAACGAGATTTCCGAATCCCCGCGCGCCACGGAGAAGCCGTGGGCAATCTGCCGCCACAGGCCCTGCGTGGCCTTCGCCGTCATCCGCGTCAGCGTCTTCACCTGCGACAGCGCCACCAGCACCGCGACGAAGGACAGCGTGTTGATGAGCAGCGCCCAGGACGTCCCGCCCATGCTCAGCACCAGCGCGGCCAGCGCCGGACCGATGATGCGCCCCAGGTTGAACTGCGCCGAGTTGAGGCTCATGGCGCTGTGCAAGTCCCGGGGCGGCACGAGCTCCGCGAGCATCGCCGCGAAGGCGGGGTTGATGAGCGTGCTGGCGCAGCCGTGGACGAAGGAGATGACGGCCACGACGGGGACGCTGAGCTGGTGCGTGAAGGCCAGCAGCGTCAACACGCCCGCGAGCACCAGCTGCACCACCGTGCCCAGCGCGACATAGGCGCGCCGGTCGAACCGGTCCGCGAGCGCGCCGCCCACCGGCGACAGCACCACCGCGGGGAGGAAGGTCAGGGCGACGATGCCACCCGTCCACTCGGCGCGGCCCGTGGCCTCGGTGACGTACACCCCCATGGCCACCGTCTCCATCCAGGTGCCGATGGTGGAGACCAGGGCTCCCACCCAGACCGCGAAGTAGCCGGGGTGGTCGAAGGCGCGAAGCGAGGAGAGGCGTGGCAGTCGGAGGGCGCGCACGGCAGGGACCTTTGTATCCCGGAGCCGTGCGACATGCCTGTACGGGCCGTCCGTTGCTTTGAGCCGCTATGACGAAAGCTGGGACACATCCAGCAGCCGCGCTTCAGCCCGGGGAGGTGAGGGAGACAGCGACGTCATGAACACGGCGGACATGACGGGACTTCCCGGGCTCGAGGTCCGTGAAGCACCCACACGCCGCCGCGCACACGCGCCGGCGTGTCAGCGCCGCGCGCGGTCCAGCATGGAGACAGGGCCCTTGCCGCGGACCTTCACGGTGCCGTCGTCGGAGATGCGCGCGCCCGTCTCCGGGAAGTCCTCCGTGGTGAGGTCCCGGATGGCCTTGATGACAGCGCCCCTCGGGTCCGGCACGGCGATGCCCCGGTCCACCTGCTTCGTGGGGAGGATGCGGCCCGCCGTGAAGTCGCCGTCGCGGTTCAGCTCGACCTCCAGCACCAGGCCCAGGCCCTGCGGACCGCGCAGGTTGAACCGGCCGTAGGTGGCGAAGTTGCCCAGCGAGTAGGCGATGAGCCGGCCCTTGTAGAACTCCATGCCGCGCACCACGTGCGGACCATGGCCAATGACCAGGTGCGCGCCCGCGTCCACCACCGCGCGCGAGAAGGCCCGCAGGTCGCCTCGGTCCTCGCCGTAGAACTTCTCCCGGCCGCGGGGAACGTGCAGCGCCTTGCTGCCCTCCGCGCCGCCGTGGAACGACACGATGACGATGTCGTGCTCGGCCGCGGCCACGCGCACCAGCCCCGTCGCCGTGGTCAGGTTGTTGAGGTGGTTGCAGGCCGGCGACGTGTGGAACGCCACCATGCCGATGCGCAGGCCATTGCGCTCCACCGTGGCCACCGTGCCCGGCGCGCCGCTCCACGCGATGCCCAGGGCGTCCAGGGTGGACTCCGTCGCGCGGCGGCACTCCTCGCCGAAGTCACCCGAGTGGTTGTTGGCCGTGGACGCCAGGTCCACCCCGGCCTCCTTCAGGTACTGGCCGTATTCGGTGGGCGAGCGGAACGCGTAGCAGTTCTTCGACGAGCGGCACTTCTTCGTCTCGCCCGTGTCGCACAGCGGCCCCTCCAGGTTGATGAAGGTGAGGTCCGCGTCCTCCAGCAGGGAGCGCACGCCGGCGATCACGCTGCCCGCGCCATCGGGAGGCAGGTGGCCTTCGGGCACGGTGGTGCCCAGCATGACGTCACCCACCGCGCGGATGCGCACCTTCGCGTCGGCTGGCGGGGGAGGGCGGTTGCCGGGCTGTGGCCCCTGCGACAGCTTCGCCTGGAGCATGGCCTGACCGCGGGCCTGGGACAGCGCGCCCTCGAGGTCCGGGTGGTCCGGCTGGAGCTTCTGCACCTCGGTCCACTGCGTGTAGGCCTCCGTCCACTGGTTCTCCAGTGAGTGCGCCCAGCCCAGCTCCCAGCGGCAGTCCACGCGCGAGGGCGCGGCCTCCACGCAGGCGGACAGCTGGGTGATGGCCGTGGGTGCGTCCTTGGCCTGGAGGGCCTCCATTCCTTGGGCGTAGCTCGTGTCCGGGTCGGCCAGCGGGGTGGCGCTCTTGCCCATGGCCAGGGCCGCGGCGCGCAGGGCGGCGGCGCCGGCCTCCGCGGCGGCGCGGCCCAGGTCCAGCACCGCGCCGGAGTCACCGGCACGGGGGTACGCGTTGAGGTCGGTGATGACAGTCTCGGGCGCGGGCGCGGTGGAGGGCACCTCGGAGCTGGGCGCTCGCGAAGGAGAGACGTGCTGGGCGGGGGCGGGCTCACGCGCCGAGGCAGCACCCGGCGTGGTGGCGAGCGCCATCAAGAGAAAGACGGACGAGGGCATGTCCCGCCATTCTAGAGGCCATCTCGGGATTCTGTGTCAGGGGAGATGACCTCAGTCTGCCTTGCAGCCGGACAGGCGACACACACCTCATCGGTCAGGGTGATGGGATGTGCGTCGCGGCCCGCGTTCAACCCAGCACGTCGAGCAGCACCGAGCGACGGCGCTGGCGCGGCAAGAGCCGCAGCCGCCGAGACTCCTTGCGCTTCACCCGGTGCTCGATGGCGCTGTGGACGGAGAGCGGCCCCGGCCCCCGCAGCAGCAGGCCGAGCGCGATGGCGCCCAGCGCCAGGTTGAACTCGAAGCCGCCCTTCGTGTTGTCGAAGCCCTTGGAGCCATGGACCTTGGCCACGGCGATGGCTTGCGTGACGAGGACCGCCAGCGCCGCGGGACGCGTGGCGATGCCCAGGATGGAGCTCACGCCCGCGAGCAGCTCCGCCACCCCCGTGGCGATGACCCAGGGCTTGCCGGGCTTGAAGCCCAGTTGCTCGAAGAAGCCCGCATGTTGCGCGGTGCCCCCGGGGCGGAGCTTGGACACGCCATGCACCACCATCGTCGACCCGAGCGACAGGCGCGGGGGCAGCAGGGCGGCTGCCTTCAGGATGCTCGGTTGCTCGGTCAGCGTCGCCATGTTCATACCTTCCGCTCCTTGGATGGGGCTGGGGCCGTTGCCGGAACCCTGGGTAGGTTGGGTCCGGCGTGGGCGCATGGCACGCCGCGGCGGTTCCGCCTCCCTTGCCCGGTGGGCATACTGCCGGCTCCAAGGGGCCTGCCTGATGAGGCGGGAGTGGACTCGCATCCCCGGGCGGGCCCCGCGTGAATACCCACTGGTACGAGGCAGTCACCCCGTCATGTCCCTCCGCTGGCCGCTCCTGTCCTTGTCGTTGTGGGTGTCTGCTCCGGCGCTCGCGGCCGATGGCGTCGCCGTCCAGGTCCGCTGCACGGAGAAGTGCACGGTGGTGCTGGATGGAAAGCACGGGTTCCGGGTGAATGACTCCACCTGGGAGTTCAAGGGCATCGCGCCGGGCAGCCGGCGCATCGACGCCACGGGGGTGCTGAACCGTCCGCTCGCCGGCAGCTTCGTGGTCATCCCGGACGTGGCGACGGCGGACGTGTTCCTGGCCAGCAACAAGCGCATCCTCATCGAGCCTGGCAGCTCCACCATGCCCGGCACACCGGACTGGGCCGAGCCGAAACCTCCCACGCCGGTCTCCACGTCGAAGGCGCCGAGCGTGGCCACGGTGAAGTGCCAGGACGACTGCACGGTGCTGCTCGACGGGAAGCGAGGCGTCCGCCGGGACAACCGGACCTGGGAGTTCCGCGACGTGGCGCCCGGCCAGCGGCGCGTGGAGGCCACCGGTGGCGTCTTCAACCAGCGGCAGTTCGTGGGTTACGTGGAGATACCGGGTGGCTCGGAGGTCACCCTCCAAGGGGACTCCAAGGGCCGCGTGACGCTCACGGAGCAGAAGGACCTGGAGGCGGCGGAGCAGCCTGAGGCGAGCGCCGCGATGACCTCTCTGGTTCATGTGCGCTGCGCGAAGCCGTGCACCGTGACGATGGACGGACGGCGCCGGGGCACGAGCAACGCGACGAACCTGAGCCTGCGCGACGTGCCGCCGGGGACGCATGCGCTGGAGGTGGACTTCACGGTGGGCGGGAAGCTGCGGCGTTTGACGCTGGAGGTGCCCGCGAGGCACGAGCTGTTCGTCACCGCGTCCGAGGAGCACGGCGTCCAGGTGATGAACACGAAGCCGCTCACGGGCACGCCGTAGAGAGGCGGCGCGGGGCTCAGGGCCTCTGCGCGAGCGGCGGATCCATCAACGCCGCCACCTCCGCGGAGTAGCCCCCGGGCGCCTCGCCATGAACGATGAGGGGCGGGCGCACGGCGAGGCCCCGGTCCCTGTCTCGCAGGGCATGCACCAGGAAGCGCGTGGCCAGAGCGTCCACGCGCGCGTGGACGAAGCGCAGCACGGTGGGGTGGAGCTTCGCCTGGGACAGCAGGCCCAGCACCTCGGCCGCTCGCGCCGCGGGGTACACCAGGCTCACGCCGCCGCCGGGCATCAACGCGTACCGTGCCGCGGCGATGATGGCTGGCGCGTCACACGCGACCTCGGACTTGGACACGGCCCGCTCGTCATCCGGGCTGCGGACCCCCGCGTCGGCCAGACGGAAGGGCGGGTTGGACACGACGTGGGCGTACTCGCCTCCGGAGACGTGTTCGCGGATCCGCCTCAGGTCTCCAAGCAGCGGGGTGACCTGCGTCTCGCACGCATTGAGCGCCACGGAACGTGTCAGCCGGGCATGTACGGCGGGCTGGATTTCCAGGGCATCCACGGGCCCCAGGCCGAACTGCTTCACCAGCAGGAAGGACACCACGCCGCTGCCCGCGCCCAGCTCCA
This sequence comes from Myxococcus sp. AM010, assembly GCF_013372585.1. Taxonomy (NCBI): domain Bacteria; kingdom Pseudomonadati; phylum Myxococcota; class Myxococcia; order Myxococcales; family Myxococcaceae; genus Myxococcus; species Myxococcus sp. AM010. Next base: position 10,228 of record NZ_JABXEO010000035.1, on the reverse strand, counting down.
GCATCCGCCCGGACGCGCCAGTGCCTTCGGTGGCCGCGAAGTGGGCCAGCAGCACCGCGTCCAGCGTGAAGCGGTAACCCGTCCGCCGCTGGAGCACCCGCACCCCCGCCGTGCCGATGGAGTCGAGCGTTTCGTCCGGGCCGGGCTCGGGCAGGGTGGGTTCAGGCATGGGCTGCGGGGCTTCCTACCCAACGTCCGCTTCGGGCCCAAGAACCCAGCACTGCGTCTCGGCATCCCCGCTGGAAAATCTGCTCACCAGCCAGGATCACATCGTAAATTTCAGATGTTATTTCAGCAGGTTGCGCGGAGATATCGGTCAGCGATATCTGTTCATGGATCCTCTCAGGAATCCGTTCATGGCCACCCTGGAACAACTGCTGACCGTCCTCGGACGTCAGGTCGAGGTGAAGGGGAGCGAGCTGGCCACCCAGCTCCGCGTCTCACGCCCGACGGTGTCGCGGCTGCTCGCCTCGGCGGGTCCGAGCGTCTGCCGGATGGGGCAGGGGCCCTCCAGGCGCTATGCGCGGACCCGTTTCATCGCCGCCCTGGGGGAACAGATACCGCTGTACCGCGTCGACGAGGCAGGCCGTCCCCACGAAGCAGGCATCCTGCACCCACTCTGGAACGGAGGCTGCTGGCTTGCGCGACAGGATGGGGGAGGGGAACGGTTCGCCGGCCTCCCGCCCTTCGCCGCCGACATGAGCCCTCAGGGCTACCTGGGCCAGGGCTTCGCGAGTCGCCACCCCGAGTTGGGACTTCCCCCACGCATCACGGACTGGACGGAAGACCACCAGCTCATCGCGCTCGCGCTCCGAGGCGAGGACTGCGTCGGAGCCCACATCATCGGCGCGGCCTCCCTGGACCGTTTCCTGGCCAGCCCGCTTCGACCCGTCACCGAAGCCCAGTACCCGGAGCTCGCCCGCTCATCCCTGTCGAGCGAGGCAGGCTCCTCCGCCGGTGGCGAGCAGCCCAAGTTCACGGCGTACACAGCAGGGCGCCACGTCCTGGTGAAGTTCGCGGCCAACGACGACGGCGCCGCCGCTCAGCGCTGGAGAGAGTTGCTCATCTGCGAAGGCCTCGCGCTCGAAGCCGTCCAGGCCGCCGGGATTCCGGCCGCGACCTCACGCTCCCTCCGCGTCGAGGGCTACCAGTTCCTCGAGGTCGAGCGCTTCGACCGAATCGGCGAGCGAGGCCGCAAGGCGCTGCTCTCACTCATGGCCATCGACAACGAGTACCTCGGCCACGAAGGGAAGGGGAGCACCTGGACCAGCGCGGCCCGGTATCTCCTGGAGCGCCAGTCCATCAGCGACGAGGACGCCCGGCGCATTCGCTGGCTCGACACCTTCGGGCAGCTCACCGGCAACACCGACCGGCACTTCGGCAACCTCTCCTTCTTCAAGGACGGACCCCAGCGGTTCCGGCTCGCACCGGCTTACGACATGCTCCCGATGATGTTCGCCCCCGTGGGCACCAGCATCGTCGAGCGCACCTTCGAGCCCCGGCCGCCCACCGCGGAGACGCTCGACGTCTGGTCCGATGCCGCCCGTCACGCGCTGGCGTACTGGACCCGGCTGGAGCAGACCTCCGAGCTCAGCGACGCGCTCCGAGCCCACTGCGCACGAAACCGGGACGCACTCGCGGCGCTGATGCAGCGGACGCCGGTCTGAGCCGGCGTCCGCCTCGTCTCCCTACGGCGTATAGACGACCGTCAGCACCGCGTTCGCCCCATCCCGGACGAACAGGTACTGCGTGGCCGTCTGCGCCTGGGTGAAGCGCAGCCGCAGCTGCGTCTTCCCCGTCTTGCTGATGGCGCCAAGGCCCGCGCCGCTGAAGTCCCCGGAGCTCTTCGCGCCCGCGCTGAACCGGTCGATGCCCGCGACGCTGCTCGCCGTGGCCGCCGCCGCCCAGTCCGCCGGCTCCGTGTTCGCCGCGTTGAACGTCCCCGACTTCACATCCACCACCAGCGTGTTCCCCGCTGGCGTCGACCACGGGTCTCCCGAGCCCGACGAGTAGCTCACCGTCAGGTACGCCCGCGTCACGGTGGCCCCATCCGGGAGGCTCGACGTGTCGAAGGAGAGGAAGGACCGGTTGTACTTCCCATCCGTCCCCCGGCCGAGCGCCAGGTTCGTCATGAACCCCAGCGCCGCCGCGCTGCCATCCGCGTTCGCCTTCAGGTAGCCGTCATCCGCCGACAGGCTCGTGAACTGCACCGTCACCGGCGCCGGGGAGCCGGAGTTGCTCACCGTCACCACCGTGTCGTCGTCCGTCTCCTGGTTCCCCGCCGCGTCGAACGCCCGCGCGCCCAGCCGGTGCTGCCCGTTGCCCACGGCCGCGCTGTTCCAGGCGAAGGCATACGGCGCCTGCGTGTCCGTGGACACCACCGCGCCATCCACCAGGAACTCCACCCGGGTGACGCCCACCGCGTCCGCCGCGCTCGCGGTGACATTCACCGTGCCGCTCACCGTGGCCCCGCTCGCCGGCGCCGTCACGTTGACGGTGGGCGGCGTGGTGTCACCGGTGGGCTCGCCTCCGCCTCCCACAATCCCGAAGAACCGCGCCTGGTGGTAGACGGCGCAGAGATTCACGTCGCTCAGGTACGCCCCCACCGCGCCACAGGCCGCGCTGCCCGTGCCGCCCGGGAACTGGAACTGCGCATCCATGGCCACCGCGTGGCCCATGCCGGTGAGCTCCCACGTCTCCACCAGCGCGGTGCCCGCGCCGCTCCGGTGCACCTTGTGCGGGAAGCCGGACACCGTCTCCACCGTGTCCGGCGTCTGGTCGATGCCGTGCACGTTCGTCCACTGCTCCATCGCCTCGGTGAGGTTCATCACGTTCACCGTGTAGTCGCTGGTGCCGTGCCAGATGCTGACGCGCGGACGCGGGCCCGAGTACCCCGGGTACGCGTTGCGGACCACATCGCCCCACGCGGCGGGCGTGCGGTTCACCCCCGGGCTCATGCAGGTGAAGCCCGCATTCATCGACTCCGCGCACCGGTACGGGCCTCCGGACTGGATGGCGCCAGCGGAGAAGACGTCCGGATAGGCCGCCAGCAGCGCGGGCGCCATGTATCCACCCGCCGAGAACCCCGCCACGTACACCCGCGCCGGGTCGATGGAGTACGTCGCCTTCATCGTGTCCACCATCTGCTTGATGGACAGCGCCTCGCCCCGGTCTCGCGCGATGTCGCCGGGCTCGAACCAGTTGAAACAACTGCTCATGTTGTTGCCGCTCTGCTGCTGCGGATACACGGCGTAGAACTTGTAGACGTCCGCCGCCGCGGACCAGCCGCTGCCCTCCATCGCCGCGGCCCGCTGCGTACAGCCGTGCAGCACCACCACCAGCGGCGCGTTGGCCGGCATGCCGGACGGCACGTGGCGGAACATCTGCAGGTTGCCGGGGTTGCTGCCGAAGTTCGTCACCTGCGTGAGCAGCGGCTGCTGCTGCTCCGCCACCTCGGCCTCCGGCGCGTCCTCCGCCGGCCCACCACAGCCCGCCAGTCCCGTGAACAGGCACGCGGCAAGAGGCACTCCGGCGGACCACGACCACGGCCAGGAACGGCTGCGACGCTGCTTGTGCATGGTGTCTCCCAGGCCGCCACCAGGGGGGAATGGGCGGCCACGGGGACAGACCTGACTCCCCAGACAGCCCCTGATTCAAGGCGCGTCGCGTCGCGTCGCGCTGAAACATGAACCAGGATTCAAATCACGCACCGCGTCGTGTGGTGCGCTGAAACATGAGTCAGCCTTCAGCTCACGGAAGGGCGCCGGGCAGCCAGCGTTTGTCGCCCGGCGTCCACCGGCGGGGCTCAGCGCTCGGCGACGAGCCGCTCCGCCACGTCCAGCACCCGGGCCTCCACGCACACGTCGTCCAGGTGGTTCGCCTCCACCAGGCCGGTGGGGCTCGTCACGTTGACCTCGGTGAGGTAGCTGCCCAGCACGTCGATGCCCACCAGCCGCAGCCCGCGCCGGCGCAGCTCCGGCTTCAGGCGCTCGCAAATCTCCAAATCCCTCGGGGTGAGCACGGCCTTGCGAGCCACGCCGCCCGCCGCCATGTTGCCGCGGTGGTCGTCCTCGGACGGGACGCGCAGCACGCCGCCCACCGGCTCGCCGTCCACCAGGAGGATGCGCTTGTCGCCCTGGCGGCTCTCCGGGATGTACGCCTGCGCGACGACGGCCTCCCGGCCACCCCGGGTGAGCATGTCCACCGCGGAGCGCGCGTTCCGGTCCGTGGCGGTCAGGAAGAGGATGCCCTTGCCCGCGAAGCCATCCACCGGCTTGAGGATGGTGCCCGCCGCGTTGCGCGCGATGAAGTCCAGCAGCACCGGCAGCTCGCTGGTGACGCGCGTGTCCGGCATCAGGTCCGGGTAGCGCAGGGAGTAGAGCTTCTCGTTCGCGTCGCGGATGCCCGCCGGCTCGTTGATGAAGACAGGGGGGCGCTGCGTGCCGCACAGCTCCACCAGCTGGGTGGCGTGCAGGAACTCCGCGTCCACCGGCGGGTCCTTGCGCATGAAGAGCACGTCCAGCGAGGACACCGGGCGCGAGGCCTCATCGAGGAGGTCGAAGTGCCGTCCCGGCTCGCGGCGCACGGTGACGTGGCGCATGCGCGCCTCCGCGCACGTGCCGTTGAAGCGCAACCAGCCCTGCTCGAAGTAGCGCACCTGGTGGCCGCGCTGCTGCGCTTCGAGCATCAGCGCGAACGTGGAGTCGTGGTCCACCCGCACCGTCTCGAGCGGGTCCATCAGGAAGCCAATGTTCAGAGAGGCCATACAATCCGGAATCAGAGGAAGAGGGGCGCGAAGATAACCAAGTGCCCCGGAACGTGCCCCTCAATCCCGGTGCTGTGTTTCAGCGCTCGGGGATTTCCGCCAGCTTCAGCCGGAACTGGGTCGTCTCCCCGGCGGTAATCGGCACCGACAGCATGCGCTTCTTGCCGTCCGGGCCCACGAGGGTCAGGTCGTGCTCCCCCACGGGCAGGGCCACGTTGAACATCGGCGTGCGGCCCACCCGCTTCTTGCCTCGGAAGACCTCCGCCTCCGGCAGCACCAGCAAGGTCAGCTTGCCCCGGCCCTTCGCCGGGCGAGGGCTCGCCGCCTCCTTGGGACGGTGCTCTTCCACGTCCTCGCCGCCCACCGCGGCGCCCAACGCCTTGGCAGGGGCCTCCGGGTTGCCGGCATCCGGGGTGGGGGCGTCATAGCCCGGCACCGGGTAGATGGGCAGGTTCGGGTCATGGCTGGGGAGGGTGCGCAGCGCGCTCGCGTCCTCTTCCTCCACCGTCTCGTTCAGCACCTTCGACAGGTGCCAGGCGGCATACCCGCCGCCCACCAGGATGCCCAGCAGCACCAGTCCCCACAGCACATTGGAGGTCTTGCTCTCCGGTGGCTGCTGCTGGCTCGCCGCCGCGGGCCTCCGGGGCGCCGCCGCCGCTTGCACCTTGCGCGAGGGCTTGCGCGGCATGCCCGCCACGCCGTTCGACGGCGTCGGGAGGTCCTTGCGCTCGGGGAGGTAGGGCCCGTCATCACCGCGCAGGGCCCGCTTCGCGGAGTCCAGCATGACGCCGTTGGTGGTGCCGTCCGCGGACTCCAGCATGACGCGCGTGGCGGACATGCGCTCGGCGAACAGGTCCTGCATCAGCGCGGCCCGGTCATGCGCGTCCAGCAGCAGCTTGCCCGCCGCCGCCTCAATGGCCCGGGCCATGTCCCGGCCGGTGGCGAAGCGCTTCTCACGGCTGCGCTCCAGCGCCCGCATCACCACCTTGGACACCGCTTCGGGCACGTGCGGCGCGACGTGCGAGGGCCAGGGGACGGGCTCCTCCAGAATCTTCATCATCTCGTCGCGCTCGTTCTTGCCCGCGAACAGGCGCGCGCCGGTGATGAGCTCGTGCAGCATCACCCCGACGGCGAACAAGTCACTGCGCCCATCCAGCGCCTCGCCCCGCACCTGCTCCGGGGACATGTACCCGGTGGTGCCCTTCACCGTGCCGACGTTGGTGCGCTCCAGGCTGTCCTTCGCCTTGGCGATGCCGAAGTCGAGCAGCTTCACCACGCCGTCGTACGTCACCATGATGTTCTTCTGGGCGACGTCGCGGTGGATGACGGGGCTGGGCGCGCCAGAGGGCGCCGTATAGACGTGCGCGTAGTGCAGCGCCATGCAGACGTCGCGCGCCACCGACAGCGTGAAGCCCAGCGGGAGCTGCTCCTGGCGGCGCAGGCACGCGCCGGTAATCTGGTTCAGGTTCTGCCCGGCGATGAACTCCATGGCCAGGTAGAGCCCGTCATCCTCGCGCCCCAGGTCGAACACCTGCGCGATGTTCGGGTGGTTGAAGGCCGCGGTGATGCGCGCCTCGTCCAGGAACATGCGTTCGAACTGCGCGTTGTCCCGCGCGTCCGGCAGCACCCGCTTGATGACCACGTACTTGCGGAAGCCGCCCGGACCCGAAGTGAAGCCCAGGAACAGCTCCGCCATGCCGCCCACGGAGAGCTGCGTGACGACCTCGTACTTCCCGATGCGCTCGCCCCGATAGAAGTCGATGGGGAAACCCTCCGCCGGCACCCCACTGTCGGGGCACATCCCGCACCAGACGATAACAGCCTTGTGCGGGGCGGACGTGGGGTGAGAACGCGCCACCACCTGGGGTGCCTCCCGCATCCACTGGGAAGCTGTGGATGGCCTGTGGACAGCGGGGGAGCGGCTGTGGAGAAACCCCGGCGTGGATCAACACCTGTGGGTTCCCGGGGATAACCGTCATCTTACCCACATGTAGCACTTCCGAAATTCGTGAGTATTCCCATGAGCTTGCTGACTTGTCCCCAAGTCCCGGCTCCCTACCGCTACTACCAATAGATCAATACCTCTATGAACTTTTAGAAGAAGCAGGCGGCGCTGGGGACGAAGTGCCTGTGGAAACTCAAGGCAGCGCCAGGCGCAGCTGGTCGAGCAACGCGGGCAGCCGCACCATCAGCTCCCGGTCCATGTCCTCCAGGGCCCCGCGGAGGGCCGCCAGGTCCTCCTGGGCGCGTTCCGCGTTCACCATGCGCTGCAGGACCCTCAGGCGCTGATTGCGCTGCACCAGGCTGCCCAGGACGTCCTCCAGCTCATCGCTGAGGGCCTCGCCCAGGCGCAGGTCGTGCCCGATCAGCTCCCGGAGCTGCTCCACCAGGTACGTGAGGTCCCAGGATTCTGCATATCCGGCACGGCGCGACATCTCACCCCTGGCCCGGGCGGGCTCACTCGAGCGGCTGGGGCCGCAGCAGGCCCACCAGGGTGAGGCGCGCGCGGGACGGGTCCAGCTCCACGCTGACCTGGCAGCCGGCGACGTCCAGCCTCAGCGTGTACGGGAACTCAGGGGGCAGGTGACTTTCCTCCTGCCGGGCCAGCGCGGCCAGGCGGAACAGTTCGGCGAGCAGCTCCTGGCGGGTCTCCGCCGCGAGCCCCTCCACGGTCGCCTGCAGGCCGCGTGGGATGAGCACGGTGAAGGCCGGCGATGACGAAGGGGCGCATGAGGAGGATGCGACAGAGGTCATGACGTACCCCGCGTGCGAGAACCATACCCTTCCGGCACCCAACCATTTCGCGCGGTTGCAGCCTGTAGCAGTGGAGCGACCTGTAAAAAACACTGCCCCTCTCCCCGCCGACCCTGAAGTGTTGGGAGGTGGGACGCCGACAGGGGTGGGGCGTCCGCGGGGCCCTCCGGTGCGGGTATAGCCAGACGGCACGGGGGGAGGACGCCATGGCGCACGCAACGCGGGCGTCCCGGTACAGCGGCGTTGTATTGGCGCTGATGCTGGGGCTGGGGGCGGTGGCTTGTCGGGACACACCGTCCCTGTCGGGGGCGGTGGGGCGGTTGCGGTTGTCGGCGCGGCGCGTGGACTTCCCGCCCGCCTACCCGGGCACCCGGCGGGAGGCCGAGGTCCGCGTGGTGAATGGCGGTCGGGCTCCGTTGGACGTCACGTGGACGGACGTGTCGGCGCCCTTCTCGTTGGGGGAGGCGCTGCCGGTCCGGGTGCTGGCGGGAGAGGTGCCGGTGCGCCTGCGCTTCGCGCCCGAAGCCGAGGGGCGCTACGAGGTCATCCTCACCGGCACCACGTCGGACGGTGGCCAGGTGCGGCTGGTGCTGGCGGGCGAGGCGAAGCCGGTGCCGGAGTGCTTCACGCCCGTGACGTGCGCGGCGGCCACCTTCGACCTGGTGACGGAGCGGTGTGTGGAGTCGGTGTTGCCGGACGGCACCGCGTGTGCGCCGGGCAATGCCTGCATCACCGGCGCCACCTGTCAGGCGGGCCGCTGCCGGGGCGAGGAGCGCCCCTGTGACGACGGCGACGCCTGCACCACGGACGTGTGCCACGTGCTGGACGGGTGCCAGTCCGTGCCGGCGCCGCCGTGTCCAGCGACGGGGCCGTGTCAGGTGGGGACGTGCGACCCGCGGATGGGATGCGCCACGGCCCCCGTGCCGGACGGCACACTGTGCGGCGCGGCCCAGGGCACCTGCGAGGACGCGGACGTGTGCCTGGACGGGGCCTGCGTGAAGCGCGATTTGCCGGAGGGCTTCCTGTGTGAAGCGGCCAGTCCGTGTCAGGCGTCGGGGCACTGCCGCGGCGGCGTGTGCGCTCGGCCCGCGGCGCGACCCCTGAAGGTGGATTGGGAGCACGACGCCCGGGCGGGAGGAGCGCAGCTGCAGGACCTGCTGGTGGGGCCGGAAGGGGACGTGACGTTGTCGGGCTTCTACGGCACGCCCGTGCTGGACGCGGCGGGCGAGGCTCCGGTGCGAGCCTCCCACCCGGCGCGGCGCTGCATGCTGTGGAATGACCGGCTCCTGTGCATGGACATGCCGATGGACGGGACGGTGTCGCTGCTGGAGCGCGACACGGGGGCGCCGCGGTGGACCTTCACCCTGGCCGACGCACGGCCGGACTTCCGGGAGAGGACGCAGACGCTCTTCCTGGCGCGGCTGGCGGTGATGGCGCCGGACCGGCTGGCGGCCCTCTTCGAGGCCTACCCCACGGACCAGCGGCGCGACACCGCGTGCCGCCTGTACTTCCTGGTGGTGCTGGATGCCTTCGGCCACATGGTCTCCGCGCGCGAGCTGACGGACCCGCTGCTCGCCGAGTGCGACCACCCGCACCCGTATGGCCTCGCCTCGGACGCGGTGGGTGACCTCTACGTCGCCTTCGCGCCCACGCTGAACAGGGGGGCGCCGCTGGCGTCGGGGACGCCCACGTTGTTGATGGCCTTCTCCTCGGAGGGGGTGCCGCGCTGGCGGAGGACGGAGCCCCTGCGCGCGGGTGAGCTCGCGGTGGTGGACGGGCTGCTGCTGCCTGAATGGGGCGTCCAGGCGTTGAGCACCCGGGATGGGACACCGGCGGGGTCGTCCCTTGAGCAGCAGCTCGGCCGCGCGGTGGCCACTCGGGAGGTGGTGGTGCCCAGCGCGCCGGGCACCACGGTGAACGCGGGCGCGGACAGCCTGAGCGCCACGCCGGCCGCGACGCAGCTCAAGGGCTTCCAGCTTCCGGACCTGGGGCTGGCGTGGCTGTACTCGCTGAAGGAAGGCCAGCGCCTGACGACCAAGGAGCTCCGGCTGGCCACCTGGCCCAGGGGCTCGGGTCTTCCGCCCGAGACGCTGGTGCTGACGCACGCGGTGGCGGCTGACCACCAGCGGTTGCTGGTGGGCGTGCGCGCGCGGGATGGGGCGGAGGCCTTCCAGTGCCCGCTCGACTACGCGCCGCGCACGGTGCCGCAGTTGATGGAGCTGGGGCCGGGCGCCCTCTACTTGATGGACGGGGCCCTCGGTTGTGGCGAGTGCGACCCGCCCTTCGCCACCAGCCAGCCGCGCTTCATGCGCTTCCCCATGCCGGGGTTGCTGCCCGCGAACGCGCCCTGGCCTGGCACTTTCGGAGGACCGGGGCACGGGCACCATGAGAACGCGGTGCACTGAGCGGCGCGGCGCTTCACTGTGGAGAACTTGTGGGCGGGGCTCAGATGCGATTTCCAGCTTTCTAAACCGAGGTTCGTGATTCTCGAACGGCCTCAGGATGTGCGCCTGAGGTCGACTCGTCGCAGGGATGGACTGGCGGAGCGCTGGACATTTCGAGCGGAGAGGTAGGCATGCACCCGGACCATGAGCTGGTCCATGGTGCGGCAGCGGTGATTGCGGGTGACGTTGGCATGCAGGTCGAGCCACACCCGCTCGATGCGATTGCCCTGGGGGCAGTACGGCGGGAGGAAATGGAGAACGAGTC
>NZ_JABXEO010000034.1:0-77358 GCF_013372585.1 Myxococcus sp. AM010 | reverse complement strand
GAACCCCCGCCCGGGGTGGGAGCGGGAGGCGGGGCGGGCGGCACCTGCGCGGTCAGGGCGTCGAGGGCGTTGGGCGTCTTCATGTGCGCGGGTTCGCATACACCAACGCGCCGGTGGATGCAGCGCCCGTGGCCGGGTAGAACCCCGTCGTGATGCGTCTCCAGCCCTCCTGTGTCCTGCTCCCGTCGCTTCTGCTGCTCGGCAGCGCCTGCATCGTGGAGGCGCCCGGCGGCGCCAGCGCGCAGGAGCGGCGCGCGGCCACCGTCACCCAGGTGCCGCCCCTGTCCGTGAAGAGCGGCGCCAACCTGGGCGGCAAGGTGGAGCTGGTGGGGGCCACGGTGGAGCCCGGCCGGCTGAAGGCCGGAGACCAGGCGAAGGTGGCGCTCTACTTCAAGGTGCTCCAGCCCATGGACGACGACTACCTCATCTTCGTCCACGTGGAGGACGCGGACGGCCGCGCCGAGCGCATCAACGTGGACCACAAGCCCGCGGGCGGCCTGCTGCCCACGTCGCAGTGGAAGCCCGGCGAGACGGTGAAGGACGAGTTCCCCGTCTATGTGCCGCCCGGCTCGACGGCCCGCGCGTTGAACATCTGGCTGGGGTTCTGGGAGCCGCGCACGGACTCCCGGCTGCGCATCCTCAACCCGAACGCCGTGCGCAACGACGGCAAGGACCGCGTCCTGCTGGGCCAGGTGCCCGTGGCGCGCTGAGTCGCGCCTGAGCGGGCAGGGGAAAACGCCGGAGCGGCCGTGTAAGCCGAGTTCTGTCCCCACCCCTTTCGGGATGGGCGGTGAACATTCATCTAGGGCCCTGGTTGCCCAGGGGCCTCATCAGCGAGCAACCCGAACGCATGGGACGGGCCATCCCTGTCCTCCGGACGGCGAGGACGCGCTCCTATTGGCTCTTGCTCCAGGTGGGGTTTACCGTGCCATCCGAGTCACCCCGGACGCGGTGCGCTCTTACCGCACCGTTTCACCCTTACCCGCCCCTTGCGGAACGGGCGGTCTGTTTTCTGTGGCACTTTCCTGCGAGTCGCCTCGACTGGCCGTTAGCCAGCACCCTGCCCTCTGGAGCTCGGACTTTCCTCCCGCCACCCATGACTGCGGTGGCCGGCGTTCACCCGGGCCGCTCCGGCACCTAGCGCTTACAACAGCCGGGCAGGGGCGGTCCACTCCGGGCGAGGGGCGCCGTCCATCGTCCGTCAGGAACGCCGCCCCGTCCCTCGCGAGCACGCGGCGGCCCGTTCGAGGAGCAGCGCGCGCTCCCGCGTGTTCGCGGTGAGGGCGGCGGCCTGCTCGAACTCCGCGCGGGCCTCGTCGAGCCGGCCCAGCTTGCCGAGCAGGTCTCCCCGGACGCTGGGCAGCAGGTGGTAGCCCTGGAGCGAGGGCTCCGAGGTCAGCGCGTCCACGAGGCGCAGGCCCGCCTCCGGGCCGAACGCCATGGAATGGGCGACCGCGCGATTGAGCTCCACGACAGGGGAGGGGACGACCTGGGCCAGCGTGTCGTAGAGCGCGGCGATGCGTGACCAGTCCGTGGCCTCGGCCGTGCGCGCCCGGGCGTGGCACGCGGCGAGGGCGGCCTGGAGCGCATACGGGCCTTCGGCGCCTCCCAGCGCCTCGGCGCGTTCGAGCGCCGCGAGGCCCCGGCGGATGAGGAGCTGGTCCCAGAGCCCTCGGTTCTGCTCCAGCAGGAGCACGGGCGCTCCCTTGGGCCCCACGCGGGCCCGCGCGCGTGACGACTGAAGCTCCATCAGCGCGACGAGGCCATGGACCTCCGGCTCCTTCGGCGCGAGCCCCGCCAGGATGCGGCCCAGGCGCAGGGCGTCCTCGCAGAGCGCGGGCCGCATCCAGTCGTCGCCGGCCGTCGCCGAGTAGCCTTCGTTGAAGACGAGGTAGATGACCTCCAGCACGGTCGACATGCGGGCGGCCAGCGCGTCGCCTTCGGGGACCTCGAAGGGGACGCGTGCCTCCGCGAGCGTGCGCTTGGCGCGGACGATGCGCTGGGCCACGGTGGGGACGGGGACGAGGAAGGCGCGGGCAATCTCCTCGGTCGTCAGGCCTCCGAGCAGCCGGAGCGTGAGCGCCACCCGCGTCTCCTTGGAGAGCACCGGGTGGCAGGAGATGAACATCAGCCGCAGCAGGTCATCGCCCACGACGTCGTCGAGCGCGGCGTCCAGGTCCGGCGCGGCCGTGCCTTGCAGTGACTCCAGTTCATGACCGAGCTCCTCGTGTTTGCGCTCGAGGAGCTTGCCTCTGCGGAGCTCGTCGATGGCGCGGCGCTTGGCGGTGGCCATGAGCCACGCGCCCGGGTTGTCCGGGACGCCCGACTCCGGCCACTTCTCGAGCGCGGCGACGAGCGCGTCCTGGGCGAGCTCCTCCGCGCGGCCGACGTCGCGCACCATCCGCGCGAGCCCCGCGATGAGGCGGGCTGACTCGATTCGCCAGACTGCTTGAATAGCCCGCTGTGTCTCGGTGGAAGCCGTCACGGGCGCAACTCAATCACCGTTCGCCTACGGCACAAGGGGCGTGCGCGCGCGGCGTTTCCTTTTGAGAGGGCGACGTGTACCGTCGGCGAGCCATGCGGCGGCTTGGAGACCCAGCGGGTAGCCGGTCCGTGATGCTGCGGTCCGCTGCCTCTCCGGGGTACCCCCGGGGACAACTCATCAGGAGCACACCGTCACGCGCGGCCGCCTCCGCGGCAAGCCGCGGTCCGGGCCACGCAAGACACGACAGGTGGGGCCACGCCGCCGCATGGCGTGAGTGTGGAAGATGAGCGAGCGGCGCGTCGTGGCTCAGGCGCTCGCGTCCGCGTTCCTCGCGGGGCCCTGGACGCTCAAGGGGCTCGTTGAAAGGGGCACGGAGGTCGTCGGAGGACGAGCACCGTGGGTGTCGTCCCTGGCGCGCAGCGCGATGAGCTTCTTCCCGCGTCCGCCGCATGCGCGGATGGAGTTGCTCGGGGACTTGTTGGCTTCGCGTCCCGCGTTCATGCGGGGCTTCACGGACCCGTCGGCGCGTGCGCGCATCGTGCGCTGGATTTCCTCCGAGCCGCGGATGGCGCGGCAGCCGTGGCCCGTGCCAGCGCTGCCGACCCAGGCCGACCTCGCGGCGTGGCTGGGCGTGACAGTGGCGCAGTTGGACTGGCTGGCGGATGTGCCGGGCATCGAGCACTCGTCCACGCCAGGACGGTGGCGGCGCTACCGGTACACCTGGATTCCGAAGCGCAGCGGTGGTGAGCGGCTGCTGGAGCGGCCGGGATTGGACCTGTCGCTGGTACAGCGCAAGGTGCTCCACGGCATCCTGGACCACATCCCGCCGCATGACGCCGCGCATGGGTTCGTCTCGGGTCGGAGCGTCCGCAGCTTCGCGGAGCCCCACGTACGGCAGGCCGTGGTGGTGCGGGTGGACCTGGAGGACTTCTTCTTCTCGGTGCGGCCCGCGCGCATCTGGGCGGTGTTCCGCACGGCGGGGTGTCCGGACGGCGTGGTGCGTGCGCTCGCGGGACTCTGCACGAACCGCACACCTGGCGAGGTGGTGTCGCAGGCGAGGCGGCCGGATTCACTCGCCGAGGCGAGCGCGCGCTGGCGTCTGGCGCGGAGGCTCGAATCGCGTCACCTGCCACAGGGGGCGCCCACGTCGCCCGCGCTGGCCAACCTCGCGGCGTACCGGCTCGATGTCCGACTGTCGGCGCTCGCTGCTGCGATGGGCGCGCGGTACACGCGCTACGCGGATGACCTGGCGTTCTCGGGTGGTGACGCCTTGGCCCGGCGCACGCACAAGTTGCTGCGGTACGTGAGCCAGATTCTCCGCGATGAGGGCTTCACGCCGCGCGCAGGGAAGACGCGGGTGATGCGCCGGAGCGCCCAGCAGCGGCTCGCGGGCGTGGTGGTGAATGCGCATCCTTCCGTCCGCCGCGCGGACTACGAGCGACTGAAGGCCATTCTCCACCTGTGCCGCACGCGAGGCCCCGCGAGTCAGAATTCCGAGGACCATCCCGACTTCCGCGCGCACCTGCTGGGCCGCGTCGCTTGGGTCGCACACCTGCACCCGGCCCGAGGCGCGAAGCTGCGCGCCGCCTTCGACCAGATTGCGTGGGACTGACGCCCACGCCTTTCGACTGATGTCGTCCCTGGAAGGTCTACAGCCGCTCATCAATCGCGCGGTTGCTCATCTCATCCGCCTCGGCGTTCTGCGCGCGGGGGACGTGGTGCAGCTTCACCTTGGTGAAACCCTTGAGCAGCTTCCGCGCCTCTTCGTACAGCGGCTTCAGCGTCGGGCTCTTCACCTGGTAGCGCCCGCCGAGCTGACGAATCAGCAGCTCGCTGTCCGCGTAGACGTCCAGCTCGCGCGCGCCCAGGGACTGCGCGTGCTTCAGGCCCAGCAGCAGGCCCATGTACTCCGCGCTGTTGTTCGTCTGATGTCCCAGGAACCGCCCCAGCCGGGCCACCACGTTGCCCGCGGGGTCCATCAGCACCGCGCCCGCGCCCGCAGGGCCCGGATTGCCCCGGGCCGCGCCGTCTGAGTAGACGCGCAGCCGCGGATGCGACTCAGCGGTGGGCGCCGCGTCCACCGGCGAGCTCATGGCCCCAGCCGGCTCCTGCGTGCCCTTCGTCGTCGCGGCGGAGGCCGGCGGCATCCCGCCGAGCCGCTGCGCGGCCTCCTCGATGAGCTGCCCGAGGTGCTCCCGGGTGAGGCCCCGGAACTCTCGCACCGTCCCTTGCAGCGGCTCCTCACGCGCGATGTGGCGGAGGATGTCGATGATGGACGGCGCGGGCATGTCCACGAAGCCGCGCCGCTACTTCGCCGCCGCCGGGGTTTCCTGCAGCGCTTCCACCGCGTAGATGATGCGGTTGCAAGAAGGACAGACGTCCATGCCCAGCCCGGTGCGAAGCTGGTTGTAGAGCTGCGGGGGCACGTTCATGTTGCAGCCCTGGCAGGTGCCGGCCACCACGCCGACCATGGCGGGCAGCTTCTTCTTGCGCACCACCTCGTAGCGGCGCAGCAGGGTGGCATCCACGGCCGAGGCCACTTCGGCCCGGCGGCCTTCCAGCCCCTTCACCAGCGACTCGGCCTCGCCCAGCTTGCCGCGCAGCTCCGTCATCCGGCCGGACAGGCCCTGCTGCTTCGTCGCGAAGTCCGCCTCCTTGCCCTTGATGGCCTCGCGGGCGCCGCCGAGCTGCTTCGTCAGCTCCGCCAGCTCCTCCGCCATCGTCAGATTGGCCTTCTTGGCGATGTCGATTTCACGGGCCAGGGCGGAGTACTCGCGGGTGGAGCGCTGCTCGCTGAGCCGCGTCTCCCACTTCTTCACCTTGTCCTTCTCGTCCGTGATGTTCTGTTCGAGCTGGGCCTTCTGCTTCTCCATGTCGGAGACGCGCGCCCGTTCCGCCTCGATGGCGCTGCGGGCCACACCCAATTCCCGCTCCAACTCGGCAATCTGACGGGGGTGAACGTCCGCGGCCTTCCGGAGCGAGGCGACCTCGAGGTCCACGTTCTGCAGCTCCGCCAGCGCTTTCAATTTCTCCCGCAAAGTTGCTGCCTCCCACAGGGCCGCACCGTGTACGGCAACGGCCGAGCTCTTGTACCAACAAGGATGATGAGGGTCCAACGTCCAAATAGGCCATGAGTCATCCCTCGTGGCCCTCGCTGCCATGCCGCATTTGAAACAGCTTCACGCACCCGTTAGACCGGAGCGCGTGCTTCGTCCATCCTTCGTCATCGTTCTCTGCGCGCTCGCTCCTGCCTGCAAGGAGCCCGCGTCCCCGCCGCCCACCACCACCGCGCCGGCCGCGCCCGCCGCCACGAACACGAAGTGGGGCGTCATCGAGGGGCGCGTCCGACTCACCGGCTCGCCCCCGGCGCCCGCCCGGCAGCCCACCACGGGCACCGTCGTCTCCGTGTGCGGCGAGGAGACGGAGGAGCGCACGCTCAGGGTAGGCAGTGAGGGCGCGTTGGCCCACACCGTGGTCTCCTTGAAGGAAGGCCACGCGCTGCCCGTACCCAAGCGCGCCGCGCCGGAGGCCGTGCTGGACCAGAAGCAGTGCATCTATGACCCGCCCGTGCTGGCCGCTCGTGCTGGCAGCACCCTGGTCATCCGCAACTCGGACCCGCTGGTCCACAACGTCCGCGCCGCCTCCGGAACGAACCGCGCCTTCTTCAACGTGGCCATGCCGCTGGAGGGCATGACGGTGAAGCGGCAGCTGCCCGCCGAGCCGGGCGAGGTCCCCATCCACTGTGACATCCACCCGTGGATGCGCGCGCGCGTGCGCACCTTCAACCACGGGTACTTCGCGACCAGCGGCGAGGACGGGCGCTTCCAACTGGAGGTCCCCGAGGGCACCCACACCGTGGTCCTCTGGCACGAGCGGCTCCCGGAACAAGCCCGCACCGTGACGGTTCGCGCTGGCGAGCGCGTCCAGGTGGACGCGGAGTGGCCGGTGGCCGACCTGCAGTAGCCCGCCGGTCCGTATCCATGAAGGATTCCGGCGCTCGCCGTCTAAAAGGTTGAGAAGCCGCGAATCGATTGGGGTTTCCGTTCCAGTAGAAGAATTGTTATGCGGACGGCAGAAGTCACGTCCGAGAAGAGGGGGCAGAGTCATGCAGCAGGCAAAGAAGCAAGCACTCCCGAGCAACGGCACGCGCGGCCTGGAAGCGCCCCGCAAGGCGGCGGTCCGGCCCATCGGCATGCAGGAGATGGGGCCAACCCTGTACGAGCAGCTCCGCCGCGCGCTGCTGGAGCTGACGCCCGTCTCGTCCAACTGAAGCCAGGTTGTCCGGGCGCGAGCGCCACGGCCTGAAAAGCGAAGGGGCTCCCGGCTTGCGCCGTGGAGCCCCTCGTTTCTCGCGGACCTAGACTTCGTCCTCTTCGGATTCGCTTCCCGCTGCTTCGTCATCATCGAAGGAGTCGAGTCCTTCCTCCTCGTCCTCCTCATTGCGACCGGCGGGCTCCTCCGGCTCAATGGGCTCGATGACCTTCGGGGCGGCTGCCAGACGGCTACGCCTTCCCTCGGGTTGGGGCTTGAGTGCCGGGCTTTCCCGTTGATCCGCACCACACTTCGGGCAGATCGGGTCCGGCTTCTTCATGTCGTAGAACTTCGTCTGACACTTGTAGCAGACGTGTTTTGTTCCGAGGTCCTTCGCCGGCATTCGCCACCTTGTGTAAAAGGCGAGAGAAGACAGGGGGGAGGGCGGCTCAATAGTTGGGCCGCAAGACAGAGTCAACCTGTGGTTTGCGCCGGAGAATTCTAGCGGTAGCATCGCGACCGCGTTTTCCCCCGGAAGCTGGACGCCCCTCTTGAACTTTACCTGCGACAATTGCCAGAAGCGGTATTCCATTGCGGACGAAAAGGTCCGCGGCAAGACGGTCAAGGTCCGCTGCAAGAACTGCCAGAACGTCATCACCGTCGAAGGGCCCGCCGAGGAGGAGAACACCCGCGTGGTGTCCCTCGCGGACGTGGAACGCATCCGCGCCCAGGAGCGCTCCCTGGCGGAGCCCGAGCCCGAGCCGCGGCACGCCGAGCCCGAGCAGCCCTGGCCGGACGAGGACGACGAAGCGCCGGACAACACCTACTTCGGCGACCCCCTGCCGCGCGCCCAGCCGCAGGCCCAGCCGCAGGCCCAGGTGACCCGCCGCGCGCAGCAGCCCCAGGCCGCCAACGCCGCGCCGCTGGACGACGCCCTGTTCTCCGACCTGGACCTGCCGGGCAACCGCGACGGCGGTGACGACGAGGAGCCCCAGGACGACGACGCGCAGTACCCCGACGACCCGCGGGCCGCGCTGGGCGGCGACGAGGACGACGGCAAGGCCGTTCAGGACACGCGTCACTTCGCCAAGAAGTCGGGCGTCACCCGCCGCAACCCCGCCTGGAAGTACGCCGTCTTCGCGTTGCTGCTGCTCATCGTCCCGCTGGGCTTGGCGTATGTCCTGTCGGAGACGCTGGGCGTGGTGCCGCTGCGCGTGCAGACGGTGGACGCCAGCGGCAACGCGGTGGAGCAGCCCGTCTTCTCGGCGGAAGGCGTGGGCGCGCTGCGCGACAAGCTGCTGGGCCGTGCGCCGCCGCCGCCCCCCGCGCCTCCCAAGCCGCCCGCCGAGGGCAAGCGCCCGGCCGCCGCGCCCGCCGGCACCGGCGCGGTCGCGGACGCGGAGGCCGCCGCGGCGCCGTCCAAGGGGGCCTTGGAGGCCGTCTACGTGGACCCGGACAAGCAGGACGTGGACCCGGCGGTGCGCAGCGGCGAGGAAGTGGCCGCCGCCGACACCGAGGATGTCGGCGGCCCGTCCGACGAAGAGGTGGAGCGCGTGCTGGCGAAGACGCAGCCCGCCTTCAGGGACTGCGTGGAGGCCGAGCTGCGGAAAAACCCGTCCTTCAAGGGCGGGAAGGTGACGCTGACGGCCACCGTGGGCAGCTCGGGCACGGTGACGGCGGCCACGCTCGACCGCAAGGACTTGAACCGCAACAGCCCCGTGGGCGCCTGCATACGAGACCGCGCGAAGGGGATGGTCTTCTCCGCCTTCGCTGGTGAGGCCGTGGACCTGGAGATTCCGCTGGTCCTCTCCAAGTCGATGTAGCCGTCTAGAGGTCGAAGCTCCCGGCCGGCGGCGGCTTCTTGCCGCGGGTCGCCTGCTCGCGGGCCCTGCGCACCTCCTCGCGCAGGGCCTCGGTGGCCTCCCGGTCCACCTCCAGGGTGTCGAGGTCGAGCACGTCTCCCTCGCGCAGGCCGGCGGGCAGCGCGCGCAGGGGGCGCGTCACCTCACGGCCCTCCACCACCAGCACGGCGACGTCGTCTTCGATGCGGTCCAGCGTGGCCCGGGTCGTCATGGGGCGTGGCTCCTCAGGGGTTGCAGTCCCGGGCAGGCCGCCGTCCGCGCGAGGCCTCTTCCCGGCTGGAGAAGGTCACCAGGTTTGATGACTTGATCTTCACGACGTTGCGGCAGCCGGGCTTGTGGAACACGTCGCTGCGGCTGCTGCCGACGTAGGTCCCCACCGTCACGGCGCCTGAGCCAGAGGCGCCGCTGCGCGAGCGCGGGCCCGCGCGGGAGGGCGGCGCCCCGTCGCCTGCCGGCTCGTCGAGGCTCAGGGTGTACATCTTCCCCGTGGGCTGCTTGCCCGAGGCGTCACGCGTGCCGGAGCGGCCCGTCGAGCGCCGGGAGTCCCCCGCGAGCGCGGCGTCCCGGGGCGTGGGCGTGCCCAGGCCCGGGTAGCTGTAACGGGTGTCCTCCGGGACGCCGGCGGACAGCCGCTGCGGCGTGACGACGAGCGTCTTCCCGTCGCTCACCACCTGCACCTCGCCGTGCAGGTCGGTGCGGAACACCTGCGCGCCGGTGGCCTCCAGCCGCTTGAGGGTGACTGGCGCGGGGGCGCCAAGCAGGCTGCCTTCGCCCGCGGAGATGACGGTGGCGCGGGCCCCCACGGCCGACAGGAAGGCGGCGGAGGTGGGCCCTTCGGTGCCGTGCGCGGCCACCTTGAGCAGCGTGGCCTGCATGGGGGCGTTGCGCGCCAGCAGGTGGTCCACCGTCCGGGCATGCGCGTCCGCCATGAAGAGCACCGCGGTGTCCCCATAGGTGAGCCGGAGGATGACGGAGTTGGCCTCCAGGGCGGCCTCGGGCACGTCGAGCAGCGGCTCGGTGGGCGCGCGGGGCCACAGCACCGTGAGGGACACCCCCGCGCCCAGGGGCAGCCGCTGGAGCGCGTTGGGCGTGGCGGGGGAGGGGGACGGGGAGATGAACTCCACGCCCTGGCTGGCCACGGCGCCGAGCAGGGTGTCATACGCCTTGGGCGTGGCGCCCAGCTGCGGCTCCAGCAGTTGCCGGGCGCCCACGCGCTTCAGCACCGGCTCCAGCGCGCCATGGTGGTCCGAGTGCGGGTGGGTGAGCACCACCAGGTCCAGCCGCTGCGTGAGCAACTCGGGCAGCCGGTTCACCAGGTGCTCCGCCGAGGAGGCGGGGCCCGCGTCCACCAGCGCGGTGTACCCGTCCGGCGACACGATGAGCGCTGCGTCCCCCTGGCCCACGTCGAAGAAGTAGACGTGGAGCTTCCCGTCCGGGGTGCCCCCGAAGTACCGCCGGGGGCGCTCCGCCGGGCGCGCCGCCACCGGCTGCGGCGGAGGTGGCGGCTCCTTGCAGGCCGCCAGTGCCAGCAAAACGGCGAGGAGGAGGCGCGGGCGGGAACTCATGGATGGCAATCCTCGGCGGGGCGGCGCTCGCGCACGGCTTCGGCGCGGCTCGAATAGGCGGTGCGGTTCGACTTGGAGCGCTTCAGGGTCCGGCAGCTCTCTTTGTGAAACACCTTGCTGCCCTTGAGGCTGAAGTATCGGGGCGTGTCCGTGCCGCGTTGCGTGGTGTCGGTGCCGGGGGCCTCCGCCGGGGTGGACGGGGCGCCGCGCCCACGGGGCGTGCTGGTCCGGCGCGTTCCCCGGGTGATGGGGCCCAGCGCCACCGGGCCGGCCTTCACGCCTCCGGGAACCAGCTCCGAGGCCCCGCCGCGTTTCTCCGCGCGCAGGGAGACGACGTTGCCGTCGCTGGTCGCCACCACCTCGCCGTCCTGGTCGGTGCGGAACACGGTGGCCTTCACCGCGCGCAGGCGCTCCAGCACCGCCGGGGTGGGGTGCCCGTAGTCGTTCTTCGCGCCCACGGAGATGACCGCGGCCTTGGGCTTCACCGCGGCCAGGAAGCCCGCGGTGGACGAGTGCCGACCGCCGTGGTGGGCCACCTTCAGCACGGTGGAGGTGAGGTCGATGGGCTTGCGCAGCAGCGTGGCCTCGGTGTCCGGCTCGGCGTCGCCGGTGAAGAGGAACGCCGTCTTGCCGTAGGTCAGCTTGGCGACGATGGAGTTGGAGTTCGGGTCCGAGCGGGTGCCCGTGAGGAAGGCGTCCTCCGGCACGCGCGGCCACAGCACGGTGAGCGCCGCGCCATCTCCCAGGCCAATGGTGACCAGCGAACGCGGGTCCTGCGGGTTGGGCACGGGCGTCATCACCTGGCCCACCTCGTCACCCACGACGTTGAGCAGGTCGCGGTACGCCTCGCTCGGGTGGTCGAAGCCCGGGTCCATGAAGCGGCGGGCCCCCACCGAGCGCAGCGCGGAGGACATGCCGCCCAAATGGTCCAGGTGGGGGTGCGTGAGGATGGCGAGGTCCAGCGGCGCCTTGACCAGCTCGCGCAGTCGCTGCTCCAGGCGGTGCCGCGCGTCGGGCGGGCCGCTGTCGATGAGCACCGTCTTGCCGGTGGGGGAGATGATGAGCGCGGCGTCCCCCTGGCCCACGTCGAAGAAATGGACCGTGAGGGGCTGGCCGGTCGATTGGGCCAGGGCCTGACCCGGAGTCGAGGCGAGGAGGAGGACGAGGAGTGCGAGCCACCGGACAAAGGACATCACGAGACCGACTCTACCGCTCCGCTCCCCCCTCTGGCACCCAGGGGCTCGGAGCAGGCGCGCTTCTCCCGCGAGCGCTTCCCGAGGGCCTGGAAGTGGGCTAAGGGGCCGGGCATGTCCGACTCCGAAGACCTCTTCCATTTCGTCGAGGACATTGCCAACCAGGCGCGCCGCCGGCTCGAGGCGTGGAAGGAGGAGCAGACGCCCGGGGCCAGCGCTCCAGCGTCGGGTCCGTCCACCGCCCGCGTGGACCTGGACAAGGTGCGCTCCCACGCGGACCTGGCGCCGTACATCGACCACACGCTGCTCAAGCCCGAGGCTCGCGCCGAGGACGTGGTGAAGGTGGCCGAGGAGGCCCGCCAGTACGGCTTCGCCACCGTCTGCGTGAACAGCACGCACGTGGCCACCGCGGCGCGGGTGCTGGCCGGCACGTCCACGCTGCCCATCGCCGTGGTGGGCTTTCCGCTGGGCGCCTCGCTGCCGTCCGCCAAGGCCTTCGAGGCCCGGGAGTCCATCCGCGCCGGGGCGCGGGAAATCGACATGGTGCTGAACGTGGGCGCGCTCAAGGCGCACGACTACGCGCTGGTGCACCAGGACATCGCCGCCGTGGTGGAGGCCAGCCGGCCCGTGCCGGTGAAGGTCATCCTGGAGACGTCCCTGCTGACGGACGAGGAGAAGGTCATCGCCTGCTCGCTCTCCAAGGCCGCGGGCGCCGCCTTCGTGAAGACGTCCACGGGCTTCGGTCCGGGCGGGGCCACCGAGGCGGACGTGGCGCTGATGCGCCGGGTGGTGGGGGACACGGTGGGCGTGAAGGCGTCGGGCGGCATCCGCTCCGCCGAGGACGCGCTGAAGATGCTGCGCGCGGGGGCCAACCGCCTGGGTGCGTCCGCGTCGGTGGCCATCGTCTCCGGGCAGACCTCCACCGCGAAGTACTGACCCGGGGCGGACACCGTGAACGCGAAACAGCGAGAGGAACTCATGGCGCTGCTGCTCGCGCTCCACTCGGAGCTGACGGAGAAGACGCCGTCGAGAATCGAGCCGAACCGCACCGATGACGCGCGCATCGGCGGCGACGAGGACGAGCAGCCGCTCAACGAGATGATGCAGGCCATCGCCTCCAACCGGAACCGGAACATGGATGGCGTGCTGGCCCGCGTGCTCAAGGCGCTGGGCAAGCTGCGCGAGGACCCGGACGGCTATGGCGAGTGCGAGGAGTGCGGCGAGGAGATTCCGCTCGGCCGGCTGCGCGCCATGCCCTACGCGGAGTTCTGCGTGACGTGCCAGGGCAACAAGGATGGTCCCAAGGGCCGCGCCACCCGCAGCAAGCTGACCGACTACACCTGAACAACCGGCGTGCGAGCCTGTGTGCGTCGCGCGCCCTCAACGGCTACACGAGGCTTCGAGGGCTCATGGACACCACCGGACTGAAGGAGCGGGCGGAGGCGTGGCGTCAGGCGGATCCGGACCCGTCCACCGCGGCGGAGCTGGCGGCGCTGCTGGCGAAGGCGGACTGGGCGGAGCTGGAGGACCGCTTCTCGCAGGACCTGGAGTTCGGCACCGCGGGCCTGCGCGGCGTGCTGGGCGCCGGTCCCAACCGGATGAACCGCGCCGTCATCCGCCGCACCACCGCGGGCCTGGCGCGCTACCTCAAGGAGCAGGTGCCGGACGTCGCCACCCGGGGCGTGGTGGTGGGCCGCGACGCGCGCAACCTGAGCGTGGAGCTGGCCGAGGACACCGCCGCGGTGCTGGCCGCCGAGGGCATCCCCGCCCACGTCTTCCCGGAGCCGGTGCCCACGCCGCTGGTGGCCTTCGCCGCGCTGCACCTCAACGCCGCCGCGGCCGTCATGGTGACGGCCAGCCACAACCCGCCCGAGTACAACGGCTACAAAGTCTATTGGGGCAACGGCGCGCAGATCATCCCGCCGCATGACACGGGCATCGCCTCCGCCATCGCCCGGGTGGAGCCCGCCAACCGCGTGCCGCTGCTGACCCCGGCTGATGCGCGCGCCAGGGGGCTGTGGCGGGATTTGCCCGCGGCCATCGGCGACGCCTACGTGCGCGCCATCCTGGGGCTGCGCGTGGTGGGCAAGGGCTCCGAGTCGCTGTCCATCGTCTACACCGCCATGCACGGCGTGGGCGGCGTCTGGGCCGTGCGCGCCTTGCGCGAGGCGGGCTTCCCGCGCGTCACCCCCGTGGCCGAGCAGCAGCAGCCGGATGGCCGCTTCCCCACCGTGCGCTTCCCCAACCCGGAGGAGCCGGGCGCCATGGACCTGGCCACCGCCACCGCCGAGCGCGTGAAGGCGGACGTGGTGCTGGCCAATGACCCGGACGCGGACCGGCTGGCCGTCATGGCGCGCGACGCGGACGGAGCGCTGCGGCTCTTGACGGGCAACGAGGTGGGCGTGCTGCTGGGCCACTACGTCCTCACCCAGGGGCCGAAGCAGGGCACGCCGCACGTCGTCACCACCATCGTCTCCTCGGCGCAGCTGGGGGACATCGCGCGCTCGCTGGGCGCCGCGTGTGACGAGGTGCTCACCGGCTTCAAGTGGATCGCCAACCGCGCGCTGGAGCGCGAGCAGGCCGAGGGCACCCGCTTCGTCTTCGGTTACGAGGAGGCGCTGGGCTACACCGTGGGGACGGTGACGCGCGACAAGGATGGCGTGGGCTCGGCGCTCGTCATGGCGGACCTGGCGGCGTGGTGTCAGGCGCGCGGCACCACGGTGCTGGGCTACCTGGAGGAGATTCAGCGCGCGCATGGCCTGTACGTGGGCGCGCAGCGCAACTTCACGTTCCCCGGCGCGGCGGGCGCGCAAATCATTCGCGGCATCATGGACGCGTTCCGTGCCTCGCCGCCGAAGGACATCGGCGGTGACGCCGTCCGCGCCGTGAGCGACTACAAGAAGGGTGAGCGGGGCCTGCCGCCGTCCAACGTGGTCGCGCTCGAGCTGGAGAGCGGCGGCCGCGTCACGCTGCGTCCCTCCGGCACCGAGCCGAAAATCAAATACTACTTCGAGCTGAAGGAGACGCTCGCCGACGGCGAGCCCCTGGCTCAGGCCCGCGCGCGCGCCGAGTCCCGGCTGGCCCGCTTCATCGCCGCTTTCCTCGGCCTCGCGCGTGAGCGCGGGCAGCCAGCGTGAGTCTTGTGACGCTGCACCACATCCACCGCTCGCCCCCGCGGGCGGCCTTCGCAGAAAGGTACCGTGTGAAGCGACTGCTCCCCGGAGTCCTCCTCGCTTGCTTCCTGGCCCTCCCCGCCACCGCGCTGGCGCAGCGCGGGGGGCAGGGTTGGTCCGTCCTCGCCGGTGAAACGCTGGGGCGGGGCAACACCGCGTTCCATGGCCAGCTTGGCTGGCCCGGCATCTCCCTGGGCCTGCTGCACGGTGGCTCGGAGCGCTTCGACATCGGCGGCAAGTTCAGCTTCAACTGGGGCCGCGAGGGCTGGGTCCGCTACACGGACCCGGGCATCAAGCTCCAGGCGTGGATGCGGCTGCAGCTCGTCCAGGAGCGCAACTTCTCCCTGGCGCTCACCTTCCAGCCGGGCCCCTTCTTCTACTTCAACCGCCGCGACACCGACGTGGGCCTGGCGCTGCCCGTGGGGCTGGTGGTGGGCATCCCCGCCGGCAGCGCCGTCATGGTGAACCTGGGCCTGGACATCCCCTTCCACGTCTACTTCGGCGAGGGAATCGGCCCGGTGTTCCCCGTCCTCGTGGGCGGCGGCCTGGAGTACTTCGTCAACCGCCAGTTGGGGGTCACCTTCAACGTCCGGCTGGGGCCCGCCGTCATCCCGGACATCGACGACACCGAGTTCACGTTGGAGGCGCTCTTCGGCGTCGCCTACCGCTTCTAGCTACCAGGACGACGTCTGCTCGGGCAGCTCCACCGTGAAGGTGCTGCCCAGGTTGACGCGGCTCTTCACCGCCACCGCGCCGCCCATGGCTTCCACCAGGGTGCGCGCGACCGTGAGGCCCAGCCCGGCGCCCTTCTCGGGGGCCTTCGTCGTGTAGTAGGGCTCGAAGACGGCCTGCAGCTCGTCCTCGAAGATGCCGATGCCCGTGTCCTTCACGTACAGGCGCGGGCCGAAGTCCCCGAAGATGTCCGGCAGCTCCACGCCCACGTGGATGCGACGCGGGCGGTCCGTCACGTCCTCCACCGCGTCCACCGCGTTGGCCAGCAGCTCCACCACCACCTGCTCCAACTGGCGGCGGTTGAAGACGACGGCGATGGCCTCGTCCGGCAGCTGCACCTTCACCTCGGCGGCGCCCAGGCGGCCGGCGTCGCGCATGCGCTCCACCACCGCGGGGATGAGGTCGCGCAGGTCGAAGCGCTGGATGTCCTTGGGGCTGGTGGGGCCCAGCGACAGCAGGTGCTGGCCGTGCAGGCGCATCTGCTCGCCCGCCACGCCCAGCTTCTTGAGCTCGTCGGCGTCCGGCGGCAGGCCCTGCGAGGCGCGCATGCGCACGTGCTCCAGCGCCCGCTGGAGGCCTTCGCCCACGCGGCCCAGGTTCTGCGCCACGTCCGCGGCCAGCGTGCCCACGCGGGCCAGCCGCTCCATCTCCACCCAGCGGACGCGTGGGTCCTGCAGCGCTTCGGCGCGCTGGCCACCGCGCTCGCGGTGCGCCTTGAGCTCCAGCAGCGTGTGGATGCGGACCTTCAGCTCCAGCGGGTCCAGGGGCTCGGTGATGAGCAGGTCATCCACGCCCGCCTCGAGCACCTCGCGGCGCGTCTCCCGGTCGGCGCTGGGCGTCAGCATGAGCACGGGGAGGGCGGGGCTTCCCAGCGCGTCCTGGAGGCGCCGGTACGTCGCGAGGCCGTCCGTGCCGGGGCGCTCCACGTCGAGCAGCACCAGGTCCGCGGACTGATGGGCCGCCGCCGCCAGGCCGCTGGCCGTCAGCACGTCATAGCCCGCCGGCGCGAGGATGGAACACAGCCGCTCCATGCCGCCCGACTCCACGTTCACGGCCAGCACCCGGGGCCGATACGTCGCGGTCTCCGTCGTCTCCAGCATCACGCCACCCCTACATGGTGACCAGGTGAGCCTTCACCCGGGTGTTCCAGGCCGTCCTACGGACCTCTCTCGCCCTGGATGGAGCTCCCCCCTGGGCGCCTGCGTCCAGTCCGGTACGTGATCCGATACCGCGCTGTGTCTATGCGAGGCTCATGCCGTGCTTCGTCCCGGCGCGTCGGAATCGCCCATTGCACCTCCAACGAGCGCAGCCCTGTAACGTCGGGGGGTTGAATCGTTTCGACACTGGAGAAAGTTGCCCCAACTGGAATCCGGTCAACGAAAGAAGGGGTCTTTCATGACCTGAATTCGATTTTCACCCGGGTATTGAATGACCTCTTGCGCGCAAAACGTCAGCGCGACTCTTGTTCGTAGGGCGTCCCGAGCGCGGCGGGGGCGCTGCTGCGCTGGCCCTGGAGGGTCAGCACCCCCAGCGTGAGCAGATAGGGCAGGGCCAGGAGGACGCCCTGGGGGATCAGCTCGACCAGGCCGGGGGCGCTCGACACCAATCCGATGCGCAACGCGTTACCGAAGGCGAAGAAGGTGGCGGCGAGGAAGGCGCCCACGGGCGTCCACCGGCCGAACACCATGGCGGCCAGGGCCATGAAGCCCAGGCCCGCGGGGGTGTGCTGCTCGAAGCGGTCCAGCACGGCGGTGGACAGCACCGCGCCGCCCAGGCCCGCCAGGAGCCCGCTGCCCAGCACCGCGCCCCAGCGCAGCCCCGGCACCGACAGGCCCAGGGTGGCCACGGCCTGGGGCTTGTCGCCTACCGCGCGCAGCCGCAGGCCCAGGGGCGTGCGAGTCAACAGGCCCTGGAAGGCGAAGGGCAGGAGCAGCGCCAGGTACGTGGGCGCCGAGTGCCCGGACAGCGCGCCCAGCACCGGCACGGCGCCCAGCCCGGGGATGTCCCAGCGGGTGAGCTGCTGGATGGGCGGGGTGCCGTTGGGGCCGTAGAGCGACTCCAGCAGGAAGGTGCCGCCCGCCAGGGCCACCAGGTTGAGGGCGATGCCGGACACCACCTGGTCGGAGCGCCAGCGGATGCTCAGGAAGCCATGCACGCCGGCCAGGGCCGCGCCCGCGAGCATGCCCATGACGACGGCCAGGGGCGTGGGCATCGTCAGCGCCGCCACCGCCGCGCAGAAGGCGCCCACGCGCATCATCCCCTCCATGCCCACGGCGACCACGCCCGCGCGCTCGGAGAGCACCGCGCCCAGGGCGGCGAAGATGAGCGCCGGCGCCGCGTCCAGGGTGGAGAACAGCAGCGAGTGGAGGACCTCAAGCACGGGGCACCTCCGCCGACGCCGCGGGCGCCACGCTCCGCCGGCGCAGCACCGCCAGCCACACCATGCGCCCGGCGACGAAGAGCAGCGCCAGGCCCTGGATGAGCTCGGGGAAGCTCTTGTGAACGCCGAGCAGCTGCATGCGCGTTCCGCCCGCGCGCAGCACGCCGAAGAAGAGCGCGGACACGGTGGCGCCCAGCGGGTGGTTGTTGCCGATGAGCGCGATGGCGATGCCGTCGAAGCCGTAGGGCGCGCCCAGCGTTCCGGGGTAGCGCCCCTCCGTGCCCAGCACCAGCACCGCGCCCGCGAGCCCCGCCATGGCCCCCGCGAGCGCCATGGCCAGGCCCATGCGCCGGGCCACGGGGATGCCCGCGGCGCGCGCGGCCTCGGCGCCCAGGCCCACCGCGCGCGTCTCGAAGCCGGAGCGCGTGCGCGTCAGCCACACCCACACCGCCAGCGCCGCGACGAGCGCCAGCGGGAAGCCCAGGTTGAGCCGCGAGCCTTCGCCCAGCAGCCGGGGCAGCACGGCGGTGGCCTGGATTTCGGCGGTGCCGGTGATGGACTGGCCGCCTTCGGCCGCGGCGCGCAGCGGGCCCACCACCAGCCAGTTGTCCACCAGGCTCAGCGCCACCCAGTTGAGCATGATGGTGGAGATGACCTCGTGCACGCCCCGGTAGACGCGCAGCAGCCCGGCGATGCCCGCCCACGCCGCGCCCGCGAGCGCCGCGCCCAGCAAGGCCGCCGGGACGTGGAGCACGCCGGGCAGCGACACCTGCGCGCCCACCACGGCCGCGGCCAGCGCGCCCAGCAGCATCTGCCCCTGCGCGCCGATGTTGAACAGGCCGACCTTGAACGCCACCGCCACGGACAGGCCGGTGAGGGTGAGAATCGCGGCCTTCATCGCGGACTCGCCCAGCGGGCGGGTGATGACGGTGGCCGCCGCGCCGTCCAGGTACGCGGGCCAGTTGCCGATGCCACCCCACAGCATCTGCAGATAGGCGTCCGTCGCGGTGCCCGGCTCCAGGGTGAGCGCGATGAGCACCCAGCACACGCCCAGCGCCAGCAGCACGGAGAGCACCGACGGCAGCAGCTGTCTCACGCGCTCAGGCATGGCTCGGCTCCGGGGTCCCCAGCATGCGCCGTCCCAGCTCGCGCTCGTCGAACGCGTGACGCGGGAAGTGGCCCGTCACGCGGCCCTCGAAGAAGACATAGACGCGGTCCGACAGGGCCAACACCTCTTCCAAATCGAGTGACACCAGCAGCACGCCCGTGCCCTGGTCGCGCGCCTCGCGCAGCTTCGCGTGGACCTGCGCCACCGCGCCCACGTCCAGCCCTCGCGTGGGCTGCACCACCACCAGCAGCCGGGGCCGCGCATCCAGCTCGCGCGCCACCACCACCTTCTGCTGATTGCCGCCGGACAGGGCGCGCAGGGCGACCTCCGGGTCTGGCGGCCGTACGTCATAGGCCACGGTCAGCGCGCGCGTGCGCTCGCGGCGGCCCTTGAAGTCAATCCACGGGCCCTTGGCGAAGGGCGGCCGCGTGTGCCGGCCCAGGGCCACGTTCTCCTCCACGCTGAGCGCCTTCACCACCGCCCGGTGGAGCCGGTCCTCGGGGATGTGCCCCACGCCGCGCGTCCGCGCCTGGGCCGGAGTGAGGCCGCTCAAGGGTCCTCCCAGCAGCGTGCCGCTCCCGGATGTCAGCGCGCGCAGGCCGGTGAGGACCTCCGCCAGCTCCCGCTGCCCGTTTCCGTCCACGCCCGCGATGCCGACGATTTCACCCGCGCGCACCTCCAGGTCCACGCCGCGCAGGGCAGGGCGCCCCGTGTTGCCGGTGGCCTGGAGCCCACGCACGTCCAGCAGCGGCTCGCCGGGCGCCTGGGACACGGCCGTGGCGGGCGCGGCGGCCGGTGCGCGCTGGCCTTCGCCCACCATGAGCGCGGCGAGCTGTTCGGCCGTGGTGTCGGCGGCGCGGACCTCCGCCACGCAGCGGCCCCGGCGCATGACGGCGATGCGGTCCGCCACGCCGAGCACCTCTTTCAGCTTGTGGCTGATGAGCACCACGGTGTGGCCCTGGGCGACGAGTCCGCGCATGACCCGGGCCAGCTCATCAGCCTCCTGCGGCGTGAGGACGGCGGTGGGCTCGTCCAGGATGAGCACCTGGGCGCCGCGGTGCAGCGCCTTGACGATTTCGACCTTCTGCTGCGAGCCCACGCTGAGCGTGTCCACGCGGGCCCGGGGCTCCAACTGGAAGCCGAAGCGGGCGCAGGTGGCGGACACCTCCTGCACCGCGCGCTCCAGGTCCAGCAGTCCGTTGCGGGTGGGCTCGCGGCCCAGCACCACGTTCTCCGCCACCGACAGCGTGGGCACGAGCATGAAGTGCTGGTGCACCATGCCAATGCCCCGCGCAATCGCGTCCCGGGGGCTCTTGAAGCGCACGGGCTGGCCGTCCAGCGACAGCACGCCCGCGTCCGGCTGGTAGAGCCCGTAGAGGACGTTCATCAGGCTGGACTTGCCCGCGCCATTCTCACCCACCACGGCGAGCAGCTCGCCACGGTGTACGTCCAGCGACGCGTCCGCCAGCGAGACGCAGGTGCCGAAGGCCTTGTGGATGTTCCGGAGGGAAATCAGGGCGCGGCAGCCTGGAAGGAGGCGAGGTCCGCCGGGACGGCCGGGATTTGGAGCGACCCTGAGACGATGCGCTGGCGCAGGGCCTCCACCTTCTGGAGCGCCTCCGCCTTGCCGGGGAAGTCCACCCGCACCTGGGCCATGCCCACGCCGTTCTCCTTGAGGCCGAGCACCTGCTCGCCCGCGGAGAACGTGCCGTCCACCAGGTCCTTCGCGGCCTGGTACACGGCCAGGTCGGTGTGCTTCATCATCGACGTGAGGATGGCGTCCGGCGCCACGTGCGCCTGGTCGGAGTCCACGCCAATGGCGTACACGCTCTTGCCCGCGGCGCGCGCTTCCTTCACCGCCTGGATGACGCCGATGCCGTCCGCGCCCGCGGCGTGGAAGAGGACGTCCGCCCCCTTGGAGATGAGGTCCTGCGCCACCTGCTTGCCGGCGGCCATGTTGTTGAAGCTGCCCGTGTAGACGGACATGAGCGCCTGGGACGCCTGGGCGTTGGTCGTCTTCACGCCCGCGCGGTAGCCCACCTCGAAGCGCTGGATGAGGGGCACCTCGATGCCACCCACGAAGCCCACCTTGTTCGTCTTCGTCACCAGCCCGGCCAGCGCGCCCACGAGGAAGCTGCCCTCCTGCTCCTTGAAGAGGACGGTGCGCACGTTGGGCAGCTTCATGGCCTTGCCCTGCGCGTCCAGCACCTGGCTGTCGATGAGCAGGAACTGGGACTTCGGGTTCTCCTGGGCGGAGGTGCGCACCGCGTTGGCCAGCATGTAGCCGTTGCCCACGGTGAGCCGGGCGCCCTGGTCCACCAGGAGCTGGAGGTTGGGGACGTAGTCCTCCTGGGCCTTGCTCTGCAGGACGATGGGCTGGATGGCCAGCGACTGGAAGCGGGCGGCGTCCGCGGCCAGGTGGGGCGGCAGGGACTGGCGCACCTCGGCGGGCGTGGCGTCCACGTACTTTCCGCCCTCGTAGCGCTTGCCCGCGGCCCACAGCTCCAGGCCCCGAAGCGCCGCGTCATTGAAGGAGTGGTCTCCTCGGCCGCCCACGTCGATGACGAGCCCCACGGGGAGGGCCTTCTTTTCCGTCTTCCCGGCGGCGGGGGCCTGGGCCCCGGAGGGGGGCGCTTCTTCCTTCTGCTTGGAGCACGCGCACAGGAGGGCGGTGAGGGCGAGGACGTGGAGGCGGAGCATCATGAGGCGCTTATCTACCAGATGCCCGCCCTTTCCCGGAGTGCATGAAGGGGTGGGTTCCTGCTATGGGCTCGCCTCGTGCAACCCTACGAGCTCATCAAGGCCAAGCGGGATGGCGGCCGGCTGGATCCGGCGGACATCCGTGCGTTCATCGAGGCGTATACGGCGGGGACGGTGGCGGACTACCAGATGGCGGCCATGTGCATGGCCATCTTCTTCCGGGGCATGGACTCCCGGGAGCTGGGCGCCTGGGCCCGCGCCATGCTGGAGTCCGGCGAGGTCCTGGACCTGTCCGACACGCCGGGTGTGAAGGTGGACAAGCATTCCACGGGCGGGGTGGGCGACAAGGTCTCCCTCAGCCTGGCGCCGCTGGCCGCCGCGTGCGGCGTCCCGGTGCCCATGATTTCGGGCCGCGGCCTGGGGCACACGGGGGGGACGCTGGACAAGCTGGAGTCCATCCCTGGCTTCAACGTCAACCTGCCGACGTCCGAGTACCGGCGGCTGGTGCGCGAGGTGAACTGCTGCCTGATTGGCCAGACGGCGCAGGTGGCCCCCGCGGACAAGAAGCTCTACGCGCTGCGGGACGTGACGGCGACGGTGGACTGCATCCCGCTGATTGCGTCCTCCATCATGAGCAAGAAGCTGGCGGAGGGCATCGACGCGCTGGTGCTGGACGTGAAGGTGGGCAGCGGCGCCTTCATGAAGCGCGACGAGGACGCGCGCACGCTGGCCAAGACGATGATTGGCCTGGGCGCGGAGATGGGGAAGAAGGTCGTGGCCCTGCTCACCGACATGGACCAGCCGCTGGGCCGCAAGGTGGGCAACGCGCTGGAGGTCATCGAGGCGGTGGACATGCTCCGCGGCAACGCGCCGGAGGACTACACCGAGATTACGTATGCCCTCACGGCGGAGATGCTGGTGCTGGGCAAGAAGGCCGCCTCCGTGGAGGAGGCGCGCGAGCAGCTGCGCAAGGTGGTGGAGGATGGCAGCGCGGTGCGCAAGCTGAAGGAGATTGTCCAGGTGCAGGGGGGAGACCCGCGCGCCATCGACGACTACTCGCTGCTGCCGCAGGCGAAGTCCACCGCGGACGTGGTGGCGCCCCGGGACGGGTTCGTCACCGGCATCGACACGGAGGGCGTGGGCCTGGCGGCGGTGGCGCTGGGCGCGGGCCGGCAGCGGACGGACAGCAAGATTGACCCGGCCGTGGGTTTTACGCTGCTGAAGAAGACGGGCGAGTCCGTGAAGCAGGGCGAGCCCGTGGTGCGCGTGCACTACAACGACGCGGCCCCGCTGGAGAACGTGAAGGCGCGCCTCCTGGCCGCGTACCACTTCGGCGACGCGGCCCCCGCGGCCCGGCCGCTCATCCGCGAGCGGGTGGAGTAGGGCGCGGCGCTGAGTGGTGACCCGGGAGCCCCCGTCGATGCCCTGCCAGGGCGCGGCGCGGGGCTCCTTTCACGTGGCGCCTCAGGGAGTGGCGCCGGTCAGGTCGCCTCCGCCTCCGCCCTGCGGGCCACGAGCAGCGACTCGATGTCCCGGATGACGCGGATGCACAGCACCGCCGCCGCGATGGAGAGGCTCTCCGCGAGAATCCCGGCGAGGAGCGACACGGACAGCGAAGAGGCGCTCGCGGTATCCGCCCGGGCGAAGGTGTTGCCGACGTTGCTGATGATGTTGCTGAGGATCCACGTCGCCCACCAGGCCGTGAGCATGGACCGCCGCTCAGGAGGGCCGCCCAATGCTTGCCAGAGGCCCCGCACCACCTCGAGCGGCTTGACGAGGTTGGCGAACGGAATGAACCAGCAGAACGTGGCCCAGCCGGTTGATTCGTCGCTCAAGCCCAGGGCATTGGCGGTCTTCACGCTCAGGCGCAGCCAGCGCAGGTAGAGGACCATGGTGGCGAGCATCGTCAGCAGGGAGGGGAGCGCGAGCAGCGCGTTCAGTTGGTCGAAGGACTCGGCGTCTTCGAGGCTGGGGCTCCCATTTTCGAAGCTCAGGTAGAGCCAGAGGTTGAGGATGGCGACCGGGACGGCGAGGACCGCGCTCGCCGCCAGGGCCACGCTCGCCCACCGCGTCCGGGCCCGGGTGAAGGGCAGCGCCTGGACCTGCCGAGCGGAGCAGGGTGCGCAGACACCCGCCTGGGCTGTCCGGCACTTCGCGCAGAGAAAGCGCCCGCACCGCTCACACGTCCCCGTGGACGGTTCGCCATCATGTTCAGGGCAGACGGGGGCTGTTTCGGGAACGGCGGATTCGGTCATCATGGTGTCGTCAGGGCAAGGGCAGGCCGCCGCGCACGCATCGCGCGTTGGAACGAATAGGGAGCGGGCGGGAGGAGGACCTTCGGCGGCGCACTCTAGCGGGAGGGCCCGTCGTCGCACAGAGGTGCCCCGGACCCGGCCCGCCACCGGGAGACGGTCGGCACCTTCTGGCTTCACCCCGCACAGGGAAGGCGCCATCCTTCAGCCCTGAGCCATTCGGGGCAGGGGAACATGAACCAGGGCGCGGCGCTGTACATCCATCCGGGCGTGAAGGTCCGGCCGTGCGAGTGGGGCTACGGCGTCTTCACCGACGCCTTCATCAAGGCGGGCGACCTCATCGAGGAATGCCACTACCTCAAGCTGCCGCGCACCCTCTCCCAGAACCCCCAGCTCCAGGACTACGTCTTCCTGCTCAAATGGGCCGCGCACGAAGTACCCCGGCAGGGCGAGTGGGTGGCGCTCGTGCTGGGGTATGGGATGATCTACAACCACGCCCGCGAGCCCAACACGTCCTATCACCGCGAGGCGACCCGGGACGTCTTCTGCTACCACGCGCTGCGGGACATCCACCCCGGCGAGCAGCTCTGCATCAGCTACGGCGAGGACTGGTGGGCGTCCCGGGATCAGGGCGTCCCGGCCTGAGCGCCTCGCCCAGCCCCCCCGCGCCGGGCCCCCGGTGGGGCGCGGGCAATCCGCCAAATGGCCCGGCCTGGAACGGTGGGGCCCCAAATTCCCGGCCTCGCGCGCGGGTGTTCCCTCGTATGATGCCCAGATGACGAGGCGTCGTGACAAGGCGGGGAGGGCGGTCGGAGGGGTGGACGTCGTCTCGGACGAGACGGCGGCACGCGTCTACGGTATGGGCTCGCGGGCCAGGACCCACGGGGACGTGGGTTTCAAATGCGTGGCGGTGGCGCGAGCATGAGCGGCAGGGAGGTAGCGGCGATGGCCGAGAGGAACGACTCGATGAGCGACAAGGCCGAGGACCGACGGGACTCACCCCGGGTCCCCATGCGCCTGAAGGTGCGCCGGGAGGACAGCTCGGGGGACTTCGAGCAGCATGAGGGAGACCTGTCCCTGGGCGGCTGCGCCTGGCAGGGCTCCGGGTGGGCGCAGGGGACGCGGGTGGAAGTCCGCTTCCACCTGCCCATGCTCCCCGATGAGGTGGTGGCGAAGGGTGAGGTGCTCCACGTCACGCAGGGCGCCAACGGCCCGGCGGCGCGGGTCCGCTTCGTGGACCTGCCGGTGGAGTCCGAACTGGCCATCGCGCGCCACCTGGATGACGTGCAGCGCGGTACGGCCCGCTCGTAACGGCCCGCAATCCGGCTTCGTGTAGGAGGGCGTCATGGCGGACGAGGTTCCCTGGGAGCGCCTGTTCGAGGAAGCCGCGCGCGTGCGTGCGCGCGCCCACGTGCCCTATTCACGGTTCCCCGTGGGGGCCGCCGTCCTCTATGCGGACGGCGCCGTGGTGGCCGGCTGCAACGTGGAGAACGCCACCTACGGGCTCACCGTCTGCGCGGAGCGCAATGCCTTCGCCGCGGGAGTGGCCCAGGGGCACACCCAGCCGGTGGCCGTGGCCATCGTCGTGGACACCCCCGAGCCCTGTCCTCCGTGTGGCATGTGCCGCCAGGTCATGGCCGAGTTTGGCGGGCAGGAGTTGCCCGTGCGCAGCCGGACGCCGAAGGGCGGCGAGGCGCGCTACACCCTGGGAGGGCTGCTGCCGCATGCCTTCACCAAAGACTTCCTCTAAAGAGAGAGCCTGAGCACGCCGTGGATTTGCTCCTGACTGGTGGCACGGTTGTAACGATGAACCGCGAGCGCGAGGTGCTCGTGGATGCGGACGTCCTCGTCCAGGATGGGCGCATCGCCAAGGTGGGCCGGGGCCTCAAGCCCCGGGGCACCCGGCGGGTGGTGGACGTGACGGGCAAGGTGGTGCTGCCGGGCCTCATCCACGGCCACCTCCACGCCTGTCAGACGCTCTTCCGCGGACGCGCGGATGGACTGGAGTTGCTGGACTGGCTCCGCGAGCGCATCTGGCCCTTCGAGGCCGCGCACGACGCCGCGTCCATGCGGGCCTCCGCGGACCTGACCTTCGCGGAGCTCATCCGCTCGGGCGCCACGGCGGCGCTCGACATGGGCAGCGTGTACCACTACGACGCCGTCTTCGAGTCGGCGCGGGACTCCGGCTTCCGGCTGGTGGGCGGCAAGGCGATGATGGACGCGGGCGCGGGCGTGCCCGCGGGCCTGCGCGAGAGCACCGAGGCGTCGCTGCGGGAGAGCCTGGCGCTGAAGGAGCGCTGGCACGGCACGCACGACGGCCGGCTGCGCTACGCCTTCGCCCCGCGCTTCGTGCTGTCCTGCACCCCGGCGCTGCTGCGCGAGGTGGCGCGGCTGGCCCGGGAGCACGGGCTGCGCATCCACACCCACGCCAGTGAGAACGCGAAGGAGACGGACGCGGTCCGCCAGTACACCGGCGGCGAGGACAACGTGGCCTTCTTCCACACGGTGGGGATGTCCGGCCCGCACGTGACGATGGCCCACTGCGTGTGGCTGTCCCAGGAGGAGCAGGACCTCCTGCGCGACACCCGCACGGTGGTGTGCCATTGCCCCGGCTCCAACCTCAAGCTGGCGTCGGGCATCGCCAAGGTGCCGGAGCTGCTGGAGGCCGGCGTGGCGGTGGCGCTGGGCGCTGACGGGGCGCCCTGCAACAACACGCTCGACATCTTCTACGAGATGAAGCTCGCCGCGGTCATGCACAACCCGCGCGTGGGGCCGTGCGCGATGACGCCCATGCGCGTGCTGGAGATGGCCACGCTGCACGGCGCCCGGGCGCTGGGCCTGGAGGACGAGGTGGGCTCGCTGGAGCCCGGCAAGCGCGCCGACATCACCGTGGTGGACGTCAGCGGCCTGCACGCGGGCCCCACGCCCGAGGACGTGCTGGTGCCGCTGGTGCACTCCGCGCGGGGCAGCGACGTGGCGCACGTCTTCATCGACGGCCAGCCGGTGCTGCGCGACGGCGTGCTCACCACGCTGGACGCCTCCTCCGTCCTGGCGAACGCGAACGCGCAGGTGGCGCGCATCCTCAAGCGCCGCCAGAAGAAGGCGCGCAGCGGCTGAGGCTCAGGCCGGCAGCCGCAGCACGAAGGACGTGGACCAGCCGGGCGCGTCCTCCACCGCCAACCGCCCGCCGTGGGCCTCCGCGGCGAGCCGGCAGAAGTAGAGCCCCAGGCCGTAGCCCCGGCGGCTGTCCCGCTCCGGGTCGGCCTGCCCGTACTTGTCGAAGATGCGCCCGCGCGCCTCTTCGGAGATGGGCGGGCCGTCGTTGCGCACCGCGAGCCAGCGGCCGTCCTCATCCGCGCCGGCCTCCAGGCGCACCCGCCCGCCCGACGGGGCGTAGCGCAGGGCGTTGGTGGTGAGGTTCTCCAGGACGCGGACCAGCAGGCCGGCGTCGCCCACCAGCTCCAGCCGCGCGGGGACCTCCGCGTCCAGGGTGAGCTTGCGCGCGCGCGCCATGCCCTCCAGGGAGCGGCGCACGTCCTCCACGATGCGCGTGGCCGGGAAGGTGGCCCGCTGCGGCTCCAGCCGGCCTTCCTCCAGCCGGGGCACGTCCAGGAGGTCGGAGATCATCCGGTCCAGCCGCGCGGTGACGGCCAGTCCCGTGCGGACCGTCTCCCCGAGGCCGCCGTGCCGGGGCACCTCCTGCTCCATCCACGACAAGGACAGCGTCAGCGCCGACAGGGGCGAGCGCAGGTCATGGACCAGGAACTCGGTCAGCTGCTCCTTGTCCCGTTGCAGCCGCTGCAGCTCGGCGTTCTGGGCCTGGGCATCCGCCAGCATGCGCTCAATCGTGCGGCGCGCCTCCTCCACTTCCTGGAAGCGGCGGGCCTCCAGCGCCCGGTCCACTTCCAGGCGGGAGAGCGTCACCGCCAGGCCGCGCAGCCGCCCGGTGCCGTAGTGGCTCACCACGGCCACCAGCACCAGCGCCACCACGGCGATGGCCACCGCGCCCCAGCCCACGTCCGCCTGCCGCATGAGCGTCGCCTGGGCCACGGCGGACAGCAGCGCGGTGCCGTAGACGACGGTGCCGCGCATGCCCAGCCCGCTCAGGGCGACGACGAGCGCGAACAGGCCCAGGCTGAAGCCCGCGACACCCGCCGGAAAGGGCGACACGGGCAGGGTCGTGGCCTGGAGCCAATACACGAGCCCCACGTCCACCAGGGACTGCACCGCGCCCAGGCCCCGGGCCACGCGCCGCTGGCGGAGCATGAACAGCACGCCAGCGACCGAGGCGTAGAGCCCCAACGCGGGTGGGTACACGCCCCAGTCCCGGCCTCCGGCCAGCCACAGCGTGGTGCTGATGGCCAGGAAGAGGGCGGCGCCGACGAGCCGCACCGCCGCGCCCGCGCCGACGACGCTCCGCCGCTGGGCGTCCATGGCCCGCGACATCGTCTCTTCGAGCGGGCCGGGCACGGGAGGCGGAGACGTCACGAGGCGTGGGTTTTCCCCGCTTCCTTCGTTGCTTGCAAGCCCTGCCACCTATCGTGCGGAAGCGGACGGAAGGGCGGACGCAGCGCGGGCGGGCCCCATTTTCCGGCGCGGAACCGTCACGTCACGCTTTTGTATCCGCCGCAATCGCCTTAGGTAGAAGCGCGTAAGGACAGAGAAGCCATTGGGACTGTGTCTGCTTGCTCGCCCCGGCAATCGTGTAAGGTGGCTGCAAGTAGGTCTGGACGGAGGTAGACCGCCGATATGTGGCAACGATTCAAGAGAGCAATGCGCAGCTTCGCCGGGTTCTTCGTCTCCTCCATCGAGGACCCGGAGTTGATTCTCGAGCAGAACGTCCGTGACCTGAACGACCAGGTCCCGAAGATGAACGAGTCCATCGCCATGGTCCGGGCGAACGTGACGCTGCTGGAGAAGGAGAACGCCAAGTACCAGGACGACGTGCGCTCGCTGACGGCCAAGGTGAAGGCCGGCATCCAGGCGGGCCGTGACGACCTGGCCGCGCAGTACGCCTCCAAGCTCCAGATGGAGCGGGACGCGCTGGCCCGCAACGAGCAGCAGCTCGCCACCGCGCGCCAGGCCTACGAGAAGGCCCTGTCGGTGAAGAAGGCGTTCATGCGCGAGAAGGAGCGCAAGACGCAGGAGGCCATGAACGCCATCCGCGAGGCGCGCCGCGCCAAGTGGCAGGCCAAGGTCGCCGACACGATGGAGTCCTTCACCGTGGCGGGCATCGACTCCACCCACGATGAGATGCTGCGCAAGGTGCAGGAGAAGTCCGCCATCAACGAGGCCCGCATGCAGATGGCCCTCGAGTCGGTGGACCACACCGCGGCGAACATCGAGGAAGAGGCGGAGAAGATCCAGGCCGACGAGCTGGTGAAGCAGTTCAAGATGGAGATGGGGCTCGTCAGCAGCCCGGCGCCGGTGTCCGAGGTGGGCAGCGGTCCGGAGAAGACCATCGGCAAGAAGGTCGGCGTCGAGTAGTCCGTCTTGAATGAAGCTCCACCGCGGTCCAGGTCTCTTCCTCTTCCTGTTCCTCTGTGCGCTCGGCGCGAGCTACGTGCTCGCGTCGCGCATGGGGTACCTGGACCGCTTGCAGGAGCGGTACTTCCCGTCCACGCGTGAGGCGGTCCGCCTGTCGCCGGGAGACTTCCCGGCCGGCGTGGCGGCCCCGGTGGCGGACGTGGCCTCCGTGCCCCTGCGGCCGGTGCTCATCGGCTTCAGCCCGCGCGGCGCCTCCGCGGGCCTGCTGGTGGCGGCGGGCGGGGCGACGACGCTGGACAACCCGGTGCCTCCGCCCGGCGCGCCGCAGGGGCTGCTGAAGACGGCCTATGCGCTGGACGCGCGGGCGGTGCTCTTCGCCAAGGAAGACGACCTGCGGCACGCGCTGGCCATTGGCGCGGAGAACGGCGGCGTGGACATGGCCACCCTGTCCGTGGACCGGCTGGCCGCGTGGGCGCCGTCGCTGCGGGACGCGGCGCCCCGCACGCTGATGCTGGTGGGGCGCAGCCGGGGGCAGGAGGCCCTGGCCGCGGTGGGTGTGCCGGACCTCGCCTCCCTGCGCGGCAAGCGCCTGGGCGTGTATCCGTATGGCTCGTCGCACTACTTCGCGCTGTGGCTGCTGTCGCGCGCGGGGCTGCGCATCACGGACGTGCGCTGGGTGGAGCTGCCCACCACCTTGGATGCGGGGCGGGCGCTGCGCGAGGGCCGGGCGGACGCGGTGGTGGGGCTGTGGGGGGACGTGGAGCTGGCGGCGCGGGACCGGGGCGGCGCGGTGCTGGCGACGACGGCGGATGCGCCGCACCTGGTGGCCACGGTGCTGGTGGCCCGGGGGGACTTCGCCGCGCGCTACCCGGACGCGGTGCGGCGGGTGCTGCGGGGGCTCCTGGACACGGGGCAGAGCGTGTTGAAGGACCCGACGGCGGGGGCCCGGATGCTGGGCGAGGTGGCGCCGTACCTGGGTGACCCCATTGAAGCCATCCGGAGCGCGCCGCCGGCCACGCTGGCGGACAATCGGGCCTTCTTCGGGCTTTCCGGCGAGGCGCCCGTCACCTATGACGAGCTCTTCCAGAGCGCCGCGGCGCTCTTCCAGAAGTTGAAGCGAGGGCCTCCGGTGCCTCCCGCGGAGGACACGAAGGATTTGGGGGCCTTGAAGTACGTGTCGGAGGCGCGCGGCCCCTGACGCTGGAGGACGGACGTGGCGAAGTCGCCGAACTACATCAAGGCCGCCTTCATGATGCCCGCCAACCTGGTGGGGCTGGGCACGGCGGCTGCCTCGGCGGCCATGACGGGCGAGCCGCTGCCCATGCTGGTGGCGCTGGGCCTGGAAGGCCTCTACCTGGGCGTCATGTCGTCCATGAAGCGCTTCCAGCGGGCGGTGCGGGCGAACACGCTCGACGACCCGGAGGCGGCGCGCAAGGCGCTGGACGCGCTCCAGGCGGACCTGGCGCCCTCTCAGCGCGAGCACTACCAGCAGCTCGTCGGGCTGAAGGAGAAGATCCTCGCCAACTACCGGAAGCTGCCGGGCGGCAAGGTGTTGGAGGCGGACAGCGAGCCCCGGCTGGATGCGCTGCTGACGTCCTTCCTGCGGCTCATCTCCACGCTGAACCAGTACCGCACGTACCTGAACAGCTCCGACCGCGAGCACCTGCAGCGCGAGGTGGCGGAGCTGGAGGCGGACCTGGCGCGGGAGACGAACCCGCGGCTGAAGGACGTGAAGCAGAACCGCGTGGACATCCTCCGCAAGCGGCTGGCGCGCTTCGAGCAGGCCGGTGAGAGCCGCGAGGTGGTGAGCCACCAGCTGGCGGGCATCGAAGATTTGATGCGGCTGACGCACGAGCAGTCCGTGGCCATCCGCGACCCGGAGGTCGTCAACCGCCAGCTCACCATGCTGAGCGCGGAGGCGGAGGCCACCGAGGAGTCCGTGCGGCAGATGGAGCAGTTCCTCGAGTTCTCCGAGGAGACGCGGGGCCCGCTGCCCCACGGCGGCCGGGTGCGTTGAAGCTCCACGGCCCGCGGCCGTCGCCTGCCCATCATCCGGGCTCCCGGACTGGCGCTGGGGCCCCCACGAATCGGTTGACTCTCCGCCCCAGGCAGCCTGAGGTGCCCGCATGCTCCGCCGAGTCTGGCTCCCGTCCCTCCTCATCGTGCTCGCCGTCGCGGGCTGCTCCCGTTGTGGCAAGGACGCGGACCCCGCCGCCCCGGCCGCGACGGCGGGGGTGGCCCGCTACCTGCCACGCGACGCGCAGGCCGCCGTGGTCATCAATGACCTGGGGGCGCTGGGTGAGAAGCTCGCCCGCTTCCAGAAGCTGAAGGCCGCCTCGTTCGCCGCGCAGCTCCAGAACTTCTCCACCGCGGAGGGCTACGTCTCCGCGGTGATGCGCCAGATTGGCGTGGACCTGCGCAGCCGGCAGGCGCTCGAGACGGCCGGCATCGCGCCGGAGCTCGGCGCGGGCGCGGCGTTCCTCGGCGGCAACCGCGCCATCTCCGTGGTGGGCGTCAAGGACGCGGGCAAGCTCGAGGAGACGTTCGGCAACTTCGCGCGCAGCCGCCTGGGCGCGTCCGACAAGCAGCAGGCCTCCGTGGACGGCGGTGACCTGGTCACCTTCAGCCGTCCGGGCAGCGCCGCGCCCGCGCTGGGCATCTTCTTCGTGAAGGGGAC
The DNA here is from genome assembly GCF_013372585.1 of Myxococcus sp. AM010. Lineage (NCBI taxonomy): Bacteria > Pseudomonadati > Myxococcota > Myxococcia > Myxococcales > Myxococcaceae > Myxococcus > Myxococcus sp. AM010. The sequence goes on along the minus strand of NZ_JABXEO010000034.1, from coordinate 45,493 downwards.
GCGCTTCGCGCTGCTCGGCGCGGGGCCCACCGCCGCCACGCTGGGGACGCTGGCCACGCAGCCGGAGGAGCGCTCGCTCGCGAAGGAGCCGGTGATGGCGGCGTCGCTGCAACGGCTCCCGGCCCAGCGCGACTTCCACGTCTGGCTCCCGGGCGGCGCCGGACTCGTGCCGCCGGGCACCGTCCAGGGCGTCACGCTCACGGGCCGCATCGACGACCGCGCGGTGACGCTGAGCGCGGACGCGCCCTGGCCGGACACCGAGGCGTCGCTGGCGGCGCTGGACGCGGTGGCGCCCGCCGCGAGCGACCTGCTGGCCCCGCTGCCCGCCGACAGCTTCCTGGTGGCCCGGTTCCGCGGGGACGCGTCGCACCTCGACGGCGTGTGGCCCTATCTGGCCGGCGGCTATCTCACCCGCGCGGTGCAGAACAGCGGCCTCAACGTGAAGACCGAGCTGCTCGACAACCTCAAGCCGGGCGCGGTGCTGGGCCTGTCGCTGTCGCCCACGGTGAACCTGGGCGCGGGCATGCCGGCGTTGGATTTGCGCCGCACCAACCCCTTCCGCTTCGTCCACCTGGTGGCGCTCGCGGACGCCGAGGACGCTCCGAAGATGCAGTCCACGCTGGAGCAGCTGCCGCGCATCGCGGAGAACTTCGGCGCGAAGGTGGAGGCGTCGGACTTGAGCGGCCAGCGCGTGTACCTCACGACCTACCGCGCGGGCGAAGGCGCGCACTTCGCGCTCGCGCCTGGCGGGCGGCTGGTGGTGGCCTCGCCCAAGGCGCGGCTGGAGTCCACGCTGGCCTCGCTCGCGAAGCCCTCGGGTGACGGGCCGGTGGCCGCGGACCTGAAGGACGCGGGCCAGGACGCGGCCTTCAGCGCCGTGCTGGATTTGCGGCGCCTGTCGGACGCGGTGAAGAACCTGCCGTCGGAGGCCTGGGGTATTGGCGGCTTCGCCATCAAGGCCACCACCGTGCGCTGGCTGGAGGCCGTGGACGACCTGCGCGCCGTGACGCTGGCCGTGTCCCGCAAGGACAAGGCGCTCCAGGCGGAGCTGTCCCTGCGCCTGGCGCCCTCCGCCGCCACCTCCAGCCCGTCGGCCGCGCCGTGATTCAAGCCCGGGACGTCGTGAAGACGTACGTGGATGGCGACGGCACCCAGGTGCGCGTGCTCGACGGCATGTCGCTGGACGTGGCGGAGGGGGAGTTCGTCGCGGTGGTGGGCTCGTCCGGCAGCGGGAAGTCCACGCTGCTGCACCTGCTGGGCGGGCTGGACGTCGACTACCGCGGCGACCTCCGCGTGGGCGGCGTGACGCTGCGCGGCCTGGGCGACAAGGCCCTGGCGCGCTTCCGCAACACGCACGTGGGCTTCGTCTTCCAGTCCTTCCACCTCATCCCCAACCTCTCCGCGGTGGAGAACGTGCTGTTGCCGTCGCACTTCGGCGCGGCGCCCCCGGATGCGCGCGCGCGCGCGGAGGCGCTGCTGGAGCGCGTGGGCCTGGGCACGAAGAAGGACCGCGCGCCGGTGCGCCTGTCCGGCGGCGAGCGGCAGCGCGTGGCCATTGCCCGCGCCCTGTTCGGCAAGCCCCGCCTGCTGCTGTGTGACGAGCCCACGGGCAACCTGGACGCGGCCACCGGCACGGGCGTCATCGCCTTGTTCCAGGAACTGCACCGCGAAGGGCTCACCGTGTTGTGCGTCACCCATGAGGAGCGGATGAGCGCTGTGGCTGGACGGGTGCTGCGGCTCAAGGACGGGCAGCTCGTGGAGGAGCGCGCGGGACTTCAGGTGGCCACGGGAGGTTCGCCATGAGGCTGGACGCGCTGGCCCGGCTGGTCCGGCTGAGCCTCGCCCGCGAGCGCAAGGGGGCCTTCTTCTCCGCCTTCGGCGTGGCCATGGGCGTGGGCGCGCTGGTGTTCTTCGTGGGCCTGGGCCTGGGCGTTGGCGCCGTCATCCGGGAGAAGATCTTCCCCACGGACGCGCGGCTGGTGGACGTGGTGCCCCCGGCGGTGTCGCTGGGCTCGCTGCTGGGCGGTGGCAAGCTGGACGCGCCCACGGTGGAGCGCCTGCGCGAGCTGCCCGGCGTGGAGGCCGCCTACCGGAAGATGAACGTGCGCGTGCCCGCGGTGACGCGCTACGACGGCGTCTTCTTCGGCACCCGGCTGCGCATGGGCATGGAGGTGCTGGCCCTGGGCGTGGAGCCGGCGCTGGTGCAGGGCGACGTGCAACTGGGCGAGTTCAAGGACGCGGGGGAGGGGCAGCCGATTCCGGCGCTCGTGTCCACGCGGCTGTTGGAGCTGTACAACAAGACGTTCGCCCCGGCGCGCAAGCTGCCGCAGCTCTCCGCCAACATGCTGGTGGGCTTCGGCTTCCCGGTGGAGTTCAACCGCTCCTACGTGGCCGCGGCGTCCGCGTCGGGGCCCACGCAGCCCGGGCAGGCACAGGTGGTGGGGGCGTCCGACCGGGCGCTGCTGGCCGGCATCACCATTCCGCTGGAGGCGGCCGTCCGCCTCAACCGTGCGTTCGGCGTGGACGCGGAGAACTACTCCGGCGTCACGCTGGTCGCCACGGACCCGTCTCAGGTGCCCGTCATCGTGGACGCGGTGAAGGGCATGGGGCTGGAAATCGACGACCAGGAGCGCCGGATGGCGGAGAACTCGGGCGCGGCGGTGGCGCTCACCACGTCCGCGCTGGCGCTGCTGTCCCTGCTCATCTGCGTCCTCGCGGCGGTGAACATCGCCCACGCGTTGTCCGCCTCCGTCCGGGCGCGCGCCAGGGAGATTGGCGTCATGCAGGCGGTGGGTGCCTCACGCGCGGACATCCGCGCCATCGTCCTGGCCGAGGCCGCCGTGGTGGGGCTCGCGGGCGGCGCCGCGGGAACCACCGCCGCGCTGCTGCTCTCCCTGGGCGTCAACCGCCTGGCGGCGGGCTACCTGCCCAACTTCCCCTTCAAGCCCGACAGCTTCTTCTCCTTCCCCTGGCCGGTGGTGGTCGGCGGTGTCGCCCTGGGGCTCGTCGCCGCGCTCGCGGGCGCGTACTTCCCCAGCCGCCGCGCCGCCGCCACCGACCCCGCACGCACGCTCGCCGGATGACACTTCCTTCTCGCAAGACGCTGCTTGGCAACACGCTGAGCTTGATGGCCATCGCCTGGATTTACGGAGGCGACCTCTCCGACGCCGTGCGCGCCCGCACCGCGGACGTGTCCGCCTTCATGACGGTGCCCTCCCTGGAGCGGCCCGCCGTGGTGCTGGCGGTGGCCGCGGTGGCCGCGCTCGCGTTCGTCGTGGGCCTGCTCCAGCGCAAGGCCGAGGGCTTCAAGGGCTACCGGCTGCTGCCCATCGTCCTGGTGGGCGCGCTCTTCGTGGACCTCGTGCTGTCGGAGAGCCGCACGCCCCTGACGTCCACGGACATCGCGTCCATGGCGCTCCAGCGCTTCCACCAATCCGCGCAGGAGCGCACCTCCGCGCTGGAGGTGCCGGATGACCCGCGCCTCCTCCAGTCCCTGCTGGAGGAGCTGGGCCGGCCGCCGTACCTCGTGCGGGGGGAGCCACTTCCGGGGTACTCCCTCCAGGTCCGAAAGGACTGCGAGGGCCCCGTGCAGGACGCACCCGGTGTGCGCCCGGGGACGCTGCTCTACTGCGTGGCGCCAGAACGGCAGGGCGCCTGGGTGACGATGGTGGGCCTTCCCGCGGAGGAGCGCTTCGGCTCGCCGGCCGTCGTGTCCGTCGCGGGCGAGGCGCGCTTCCTGCTGGTGCGCCCCATTCCGCCGGATGAGGCGGAGCCAGGAACCGCATTCCGCGACAGCCTTGCCGCCCCACCGTCACCCGCCGGTGACACGGACGCGGGTCCTCCTCGGGCCGGGCCCTGATCCGCCGCCTGCCTGCCTGGTCAGTTTGGGCGGGGCTTTCACGAGGTTGACCCTTTGGAGCCCCGGTCGATAGGCTCGCCGAGAACGGACCCTCCCCCACGTGACGACCACTCAACCGAAGCGGCAGCCCATCCCGTTTGGGAAATATCTCCTTCTGGACCGCATCAACATTGGCGGCATGGCGGAGGTGTGGCGCGGGAAGCAGTTCGGCGCGAGCGGCTTCGAGCGGCTCGTCGCCATCAAGCGCATCCTCCCCAACATCGCGGAGGACGACGAGTTCATCTCGATGTTCATCGACGAGGCGAAGATCAGCGTCCAGCTGACCCACGCCAACGTCGCGTCCATCTACGAGCTGGGCAACATCGTCGGCAGCTACTTCATCTCGATGGAGTACATCCCCGGCAAGGACATGCGGGCCATCTTCGACCGGTGCCGGAAGAAGGGCGAGCCCGCTCCGGTGCCGCTGGTGGCCTACTGCGTGTCCAAGATGTGCGAAGGCCTGGACTACGCCCACCGGAAGAAGGACGGGATGGGGCGGGACATGAACATCGTCCACCGCGACATCTCGCCGCAGAACATCCTCATCTCCTATGAGGGTGAGGTCAAAGTCATCGACTTCGGCATCGCGAAGGCGGCTGGCAAGGCGACCAAGACGCAGGCCGGCATCCTCAAGGGCAAGTTCGGCTACATGAGCCCGGAGCAGATTCGCGGCCTGCCGTTGGACCGGCGCTCGGACGTGTTCGCCATTGGCGTGTGCCTCTACGAGATGCTGACCGGTGAGCGCCTCTTCGTGGGCGACAGCGACTTCAGCGTGTTGGAGAAGGTGCGCAAGGCGGAGGTGCCGTCACCCACCACGTACAACCGGCGCATCCCGGAGGTGCTGGAGCGAATCGTCCTCAAGGCGTTGGCCAAGGACGTGGACGAGCGCTACCAGTACGCCAGCGAGCTGGGTGATGACCTGCAGCGCTTCCTCATCACCAGCGACACCATCTTCAGCCGCAAGGACCTGGCGCAGTACATGAAGTCCACGTTCGCTGAGGACGTGGAGCGCGAGAAGCAGCGCCTGCTGGACTACGCGGACATCAAGCCGCCCGAAGGCATGCAGGCCGCGCTGGAAGCGGCGTCCTTCAACAGCCCCATCATGCCCGCCGCGCCGGCGCCGGCGCCCGTGCCGGTGGTGCAGCCGGTGGCGCCGCAGCCCCGGATGACGGGCTCCATGGCGGCGGTGTCGCCCGGGGGCGTGCGCCGCTCCCCCACGCTGGCCGCGCTGCCGAAGCTGACGGCCGCCACCGCCGCGCCCGCGGCCGACGATGACGGCGGTGGGGCGACGCAGCTCGTCTCCAGCGACCACGAGTTCGCGGACGCGCCGGAGCCCACGACGCAGCCGGGTGCCGCCGTCGGGCGCGCCATCACCCCGCTGGAGGTGCCTTCGTCGCCGGGCGACGAAGAGCCCGTCAGCGGCAGGACGGCGGTCATTCCGCCGCCCTCGCCCCTGTCGCCCCCCGTGGGCCCGCCGCGGCTGTCGCACGCGAACATCCCCGTGGTGCGGCCTTCCATGTCCGTGCCCACGCTGTCGCCTTCGGACGCGGGGCCCGCGCCCCGGGTGAGCCGGGGCGGTGGCCTGCCTCGGATGACGCGGGACGTGCCGGTGCTCGACGGCCCGCAGGCCGCGCCGCGCCCGCCGCCGCCCGTGGCCCCGCCCGCGCCGGTGGCCCCCGCGTACGACGATGAAGACGACGTGGACGCCCCGGAGCGGCCCACCGGCGCGATGCCGCCCGTGGGCGGCCGTGCGCCCATCCCGAGGAAGGTGCTGTTCGGCGGCATTGGCGCGGTCGCGGTGCTCGTGCTGGCGCTGATTGGCTGGGCGGTGTCGGGGCCCGGTGTGGGCTACGTGCTGGTGGACCTGCAGGGCGTGCCCTCGGAGGTGCGCGGCCGCCTGCAGGTGCGCCTGGACACGCAGCTGGTGCCCCTGGAGGGTGGCAGCGCGACGCTCCTGCGCGAGGTGCCCGCCGGCAAGGTCATGGTGGTGGTGAGCGCGGAGGGCTACAACACCTTCACGAAGACGGTGGAGGTCGCCGCGGGCAAGGACGTCACGCCCGTGCAGGCGGTGCTGGAGAGCCTGGTGCGCACCGCGGCGTTGGTGCTCACGACGGAGCCCGCAACGGCCGAGGTGAAGGTGGATGGCCGGGTGGTGCGCGAGCAGGGCAAGGTGGCGGCCTACATCAAGGATGTGCCCCTCAACGGCTCGGAGTGGGTGGTGGAGGTGAGCGCGCCTGGCCACAAGCCGGCGTCCAAGCGGGTGCCGGTGTCCGGCGGCGGTCCGGTGGAGGTGTCGCTCAAGCTGGAGCCGCTGGTGACGCGGGTGTCGGTGAAGGTGGAGTCCAAGCCGGCCGGCGCCACCATCTTCGTGGACGGCAAGGACATGGGCGCCACCACGCCCGCCGTCGTGCAGGTGCCCCCCAGCGCGCGGCAGCTCACCCTGAAGCTGAAGTGCCACAACGAGGCGGAGGTGGACGTCCCGGACGCGGCGCCAGGCAATGAGCCGGCCACGGCGAGCGTTTCCCTCAAGCGGCAGCCGCGCTGCCGTTAGCGCGACAGGAGGCGGGAGTTCGTGAGCAAGGTGCGCAAGGTGAGCAAGGCGGATCCGCTGGCGGATCTCCCTCGTTGGGCCCAGCAGTTGGCCCGGAAGTACTACACGAAGACGGTCAGCGCCTTCCTGCTGTACGGGGCCGTGAGGGATTTGCAGCCCCTGCAGATGGAGGATGGCGGCCGGGGCTTCGGCACGCTCAAGACGTTCCTCTCCGAGGAGCTCTTCGGCGGCCGGGACCACGTCATCTTCTATGACCGCTCTTCCGGCATCCGCTCCGCGACGCCGGAAACGCAGAAGGACCTGCAGCGGGCCATGGCGGGCTACGACGCCATGTACGGCACCGACTACGCCAAGGTCATGCCGCGCGATCCGGGCCGCGCGCTCCAGATACTGGAGAACTTCATGCGCATGCGCCTGAGCGAGGGCCGCTCGCTGGCGCTCATCATCGACTTCGCGGAGACGCTCGTCCCCGGCGGAGAGATGAGCCACCTCTCCAGCGAGGACCGCTTCGTGGTGGCCACGCTGGACAAGTGGGCGCATGACCCGCAGTTCCTCGCGGCCGACGTGTCCGTGGTGCTGCTGGCGGAGAACCTGGCGGACGTGTCGCCGCGCATCAGCCGCAACCCGTATGTGGCGCCCATCGAGCTGCCCCTGCCCACGGAGGAGGAGCGGCTGGAGTACGTGCGCTACAAGCTGGAGGGCAAGCGGCTCCAGTCCGTGTCGGACGTGCCGCTGGCGGGCCTGGCGAAGATGACGGCGGGCCTGTCCCGCATCAACCTGGACCGCGTGCTCACCGAGGCGCTCGAGCGCGAGGTGCGCATCTCCTCCGAGCTGCTCAAGGAGAAGAAGCGCGAAATCATCCAGGCGGAGTGCCACGGCCTGCTGGAGTTCATCGAGCCGGTGCACACGCTGGACGCGGTGGCGGGGCACGCCAAGGCCAAGCAGATGCTGCGGCATGCCGCCGGGGCCCTGAAGAAGGGGCGCCTGGAGGTCATGCCCATGGGCTACCTGCTGTCCGGGCCCGTGGGCACGGGCAAGACGTTCATGGTGAGCTGCTTCGCCGGGGAGATTGGAATCCCCGTGGTGAAGTTCCTCAACTTCCGCAGCCAGTGGCAGGGCGTCACCGAGGCGAACCTCGAGAAGATCTTCAACCTGCTCAAGGCCCTGTGGCCCGTGGCGGTGATGATTGACGAGGCGGACACGTTCCTCGGCAACCGCGACTCCGGCGGGGACTCCGGGACGAGCAGCCGCGTCTTCGGCTCCATCGCCTCGTTCATGGGCAACACATTCTACCGCGGGAAGATTGTCTGGTTCCTGATGACGGCGCGGCCGGACCTGCTGCCCATCGACCTCAAGCGGCAGGGGCGCGCGGAGGAGCACCTGGCGCTCTTCTACCCGCAGACGGACGCGGAGCGGGACGAGCTGTTCCAGGTCATGTCCAAGAAGACGGGCGTGTCCGTGGACGGCGTCGAGTCCTTCTCCACGCTGATTCCGGAGGGCGTGCGCGCCTTCAGCGGCGCGGACATTGAAGCCGTCATGGTGCGCGCGAAGTTCCGCGCGCTGGCGGAGGGCCGCGAGGGGGTGACGAAGGACGACCTGGCCGCGGTGCTCGCGGACTTCGTGCCCCCCAGCTACCCGCTGGAAATCGAGCTGCAGAACCTGGTGGCGGTGCAGGAGTGCACCAGCCGCGCGCTGCTGCCCGAGGCCTTCCGCCAACTGGACCGGGACTACATCACCCGGCGCGTGCGCGAGCTGAAGGCGCTGCTGGAGTCTCAGTAGCCCGTCGCCGCCTCACGCCCAGGCGCTTGTCCTGGGCGCGCGGCCCGCTGAGACTGGGGGCATGGCTGCTGGCTCCACTGCTCCGCGCTCCTGGTTCGCGTACTCGCTCGACCTGGCCCCGGTGATTGCGCGCGAGCGCCTCCCGGGGCTCCCGCCCATCCCCGACGTGCTGGAGGGCGAGCTGGCCGAGGCGCTCGACGTGGACGTCGTCTACGACGTGGCGTCGGCGGCCTGGGGCGGGAAGGTGGCTCGGCTGGTGGATGCGCCGGGCCGCAAGCTCCCCGGCATGCTCCGCCGCGTCCCCACGACCGCCTGGGACGCGCTGGTCCGCCTGGAGTCGGCGATGGCGGGCGCCACCGATGTCCGACAGGTGAAGGTGCGCACCTTCACCGGGGCCGTGCTCAGCGCCCACGTCTTCACGCCCGCGGCGCCCGCGGCGCCCGCCCAGGGGCTCGTGAGTGAGGCCTTCCTCGTCACCCTGGCGCTGTCAGCGGAGGAGGCCGGGCTGTCCCCGGAGCACGTGGAGCGGCTCCAGGCCGAGGCCCGGATTGTCCAGGCCCTCCAGCACGCGGGCCCCGAGGCCCTGAGCCCGTCAAAGGCCCCTGGAAAGAAGGGTTAGGCGGATATCCAGGTCCGAAACGACCCCTGGATACTTTTTCTTCGTGAGAAAACGGAGCCGTGACGCAACTTGGCGCGGCGAACGGCCGAGGATGAGAGGCGGGGCCCCACCTCGTGTTTCTCCTCGTCGGCCCCGAGGACATTCAGGATGACGCTGCGACCCACCTCGACGCGAGCCGTTCCCCCGCGCCCGGCATCGGCCGCTTCGCCCCTCAATGCCGTCACCACGCCGGGAGGAAGCTGGAGACGCTCGACGGCCCGCGAGGTGCCCATTGGCGAGCTCCAGGAGAAGTTCGGCTGGAAGGATGACAGCTGGCAGGTGGGGTTGATGAACGCGGCGGACGCCGCGAGCGGCGTCAAGTCGCGCAATGGCAACGGGGCGGTGTCCGCTGCGGAGCTGGAGCGCTACCTGTCCGCGCCCGAGGACGGGCAGTACCTGACGTCCACCGCGCTTCAGCAGAAGCGCTCCGCGCTGGACGCGAAGCTCGCGCAGGGGAATGGCACCGCGGTGGACGTGGACGCCTTCGAGCGCGGCTGGCAGGCCACGGTGGCCCGGCGCGCGGACCTGCTGGGTGGCAACGAAGACGGCCAGCTCAGCGCGGAGGAGCTGGACGCGTTCATCCAGGCGTCGAAGGCGGGCAAGCACGCGGACACCCGCTGGGTGCCGGACCAGCAGATGGCCGCGCTCCAGAGCCGCGTGGCGGAAGCGGCCGGAGAGCTGGACCCGCTGCGCCCGGCCGGAGCGCTGGGCTCGGAGGGCTTGAGCCTGGTGAAGGAGTACTCGCGCCTGGCGCTGGACCAGGGGGCCAACGTCCCCACCTTCGTGAGCTACATGCTGTCCGCGTCGGACATCCAGGAGACGCCCGCGACGGTGTCCCGGCTGGAGAGCACCTTCGTCCGCGACCCCGAGCTGGGCCGCACCGGCGTCACCGACTCCGACTACACGCGGACGGGCTTCGACCGGGGCCACATGAAGCCGGCGGAGGACTCGCCCACGCAGGAGGCGATGGACGAGAGCCACCTGATGACCAACATCGCCCCCCAGCACGGCAACCACAACCAGCAGGTGTGGCGCACGCTGGAGCAGGGCGTCTCAGGTCTGGTGAATTCGCTGGGCGGCAAGGCGCACATCTTCACCGGCAACCTGTACCTGGATGACCAGGGGCAGCCGGTGCCTCCGGAGCAGCGGGAGACGACGGGGGCGGGGGAGCGCCGCCTCGCCGTGCCCACGCACAACTTCAAGACGGTCCTCCACGAGCTGCCGAACGGCGGCCTCACGATGTACGCGTACCTGGTGCCCAACGCGAAGGACGGGCCGTCGAAGAAGGAGGACATCCTTCCGCTGCTCGACGCGCACCGCGTGCCCGTGGACCGCATCGAGGAGCTGCTGGGGCAGGACCTCTACGCCAACCTGCCCCAGCGGGTTCAGGACAGGCTGGAGAAGGGCACGCCGGGCGAGGGCGTCTTCCAGCGCGACAGCCTGTACTTCGCGGCCAGCCTGTTCCGCTTCGCGCCCGGCAACTGACGCGGGGCCTGGGCTTCGCTTCAGGGCGAAGCACGGGCTCACGCCACGGGGCGCGGTACGCCCAGGTGCGGGTCGTCCACGTGCTCCACGACGGCCACGCGGTCTCCGACGGAGAGCGCGTCGTGCAGCACGCGCACGGCCTCGTTCGAGTGGCGGATGCAGCCGTGCGAGACGTCGGTGCCCAGGAGTGCCGGGGCGTTCGTTCCGTGCAGCTCTTCACCGGAGTGCCGGCCATCCGCCCAGGAGAGGTCGAGCATGCGCACGCCGAAGACGTGGCGGTCGTTCCACAGCCGCGAGCCGGCCGCTTCGGTGGCCAGTTGATCCAACTTCGTGCGGACCACCTTGAGCCCGGCGCGGGTCGGGGAGGCCGCGGCGCCCGTGGCGTTGGGGAAGATGTCCACGAGCTGCCCACGGGTGTCGAAGAGGAAGGTCCGGTGCTCCTGGAGAGCCACCACCACGCGGACCTGCTGGCCGTCGAAGAAGGCGGAAGGCAGCCCCCGCGCCTGTCCGCGCGTCCCAGGCGCTGGCGCCAGCGCATCCAGCGCGCGCAGCGTGGCGGCATCCAGCGCGCCCGTGGGGCGGACGGCGGGGAAGGTGCGCGAGGCATGGACCTGGAAGTTCCGCAGCGCTCGGGCGGTGTGCGGACCGTGGCGTCCGTCCGAGCCACCGTGCAGGGCGAAGCCCAGGTCGAGCAGGGCAGCCTGTACGGCGCGGAGGCCCTCGCCCTGGCTGCCGGGGCCAAGGACGTGGGCCCCTGACGCGACGTCCGCCAGTTGGGGCAGTCCAGTGAAGCGCGCGTTGGCAGGGGGCGCTGGGGTGCGCGCGAGCCGGTCCACGCCCTCCGGGGGCAGGGGTGTCCCGGCCGGTGGACGCGCATCCAGCGCGCGCTGGACGCGTGGGGACTTCCCAAGGGACGCCGGAGGCGGCGCGTCCGAGACGTCAGGTGGAAGGACGGGAAGGCGAGTGCTCGTCGGAGAGATGGATGAGGTCATCCTCCGCGTCTGTGCAAATCACTCGCCCGAAGCCAGCCCGTGGGGACTCCGTGCGCGTCGTCCCGCCGCGCGGGAGGCTACGGCGCGCTGAGGAGCAGGACCTTCCCCGTGGGGAGGGTGCGGTGGTCCTTGATCTTGTTCCACCGCATGATGTCGTCCACGCTGACGCCGTAGCGCTGGGCGACGGACCAGAGCGTCTCGCCCTCCGCCAGCGCGTGGACCTTGCCGGCCTTGCCCGCGGGCCTGGCGACGCTCACCGAGTGCTTCGCCAGCACCGTGCCGCCGCGCTCCTGCACGCTGGCGGTGGCCGTGGTGCCCTCCGGCCAGACGAACAGCGTGGAGCCCACCTGGAGCGTCGGGTTGCGCCGCTTGAGGTTGTTCCACTGCTTCAGCGAGTCCACCGACACGTTGAACTTGTTCGCAATCACCCAGAGGCTGTCGCCGGACATCACGCCGTACGTCACGCGCGTGCGCCCGTTGATGGTCTCCTTCTTCACGGGCCCCGCGGCCACCGGGCCCTTGGGCGTGCCCGCCGGGACCTCGTCCTCGGGCCGCACCACCACGCCGCTGCGGCGGGCCTGCGCCACCTTCGTCGCCAGCGCGCCGCCCGAGCGCTTGCCGGCGGGAATCGGAATCACCAGCTCCCCGCCCACGCGCAACCTGTGGGCCGACTTCAACTGGTTCATCTGGAGGATGGCCTCGGACGCCGTGCCGTGCTTCTCCGCGATGTGGGACAGGGTGTCGCCGCGCTTCACCTTGTGGATGCGGAAGGTGAGCCGCTCCGCGGGGCTGATGCGCTTGTAGTTGTCCGCGAACTGCGTCCCCGCCCCCTTGGGGAGCCGGAGCGTGTAGGGCTTCTTGGCCGTCGCCGGCGGGGTGCACCAGCGCTTCAGCTCCGGGTTGAGGTCCTGCACCGCCTTGACGGACACGCCGGCCGCGCGGGCGACGACGTCCAGGTCCGCCGCGTCGGTGAGCTGCACCTCGTCGAAGTCGAGCACGGGCTCGGGGTCGAACTCGTTCTCGTTGAAGCCGAACGCCGCCGGGTGCTTGGCCACCAGCGCCGCGGCAATCAGCTTGGGCACGTAGTGCTTCGTCTCCTTCGCCAGCCCGCGCTCTTCGGACAGGAGCCAGAAGTCCGTCGTCCCGTGCCGCGCCACCATCCGCCGGACGCGCCCGGAGCCGGTGTTGTAGCCGGCCCACGCCAGGTACCAATGTCCCAGCTCCCGCTTGAGGTCCTTCAGGTACGACGCCGCGGCGTGGGTGGCCTTGATGGGGTCCCTCCGCTCGTCCACCCAGAAGTCCTGCTTCAGCCCGTACTGCTTGCCGGTGCTGGAGATGAACTGCCACGGCCCCGCCGCGTGCGCCCACGAATAGGCATGCGCGGAGAAGCCGCTCTCAATCATCGCCAGGTACACCGTGTCCTTTGGCAGGCCGTACTGCTCCAGGATGGGGTGCATCACCGGCACGTACCGGGCCGCGCGCGACATCCACTTGCGGAACCAGCGCCGCCCAGGGCCCTGGAAGAACTGGACGTACTGGGCCACCAGCGGCTGCATCTCCACCGGGATGTCGTAGCGGTCCTGAATCTGCCGCACGTCGAAGGTGGCCAGGTCCGTGATGAGCGGAATCTCCGGCAGCGCTTCGTCCTCGCGGAAGGTGTGCTCGTCAAGCGCGTCCAGCATGCGCATCCGCAGCGGGTTGGCGAGCCCGAGCCGCCGCAGCGACTGCATCACCTCGGCGGTGGAACGCGACGCCGGGTCCAGCGCGGCGCCCTCCAGGGCGCGCAGCTCCTCCAACTCGGCGGACTCGGATTCGACGGCGTCGCGCGTGGCCTCGCCTTGCTCGGAGGCGTCCTCGGCGACCATCGGCGTGCCGGGCTCCAGCGGCTCCACCGCGGGCGCATCGGCCTCATCGGTCGAGGCCTCCGCGGCGCCGGAGTCAGCGCCTGGCGCCACCTCGGCGGGTGACTGCGCCGCGGGGGCCTGCGCGCCATCGGATGCCACCCCCTGTGCCTTGGCGGGAACGGGCCCCACGGGCGGTGGGGTGGGCCCCGAGGAAGGGGCCGAGGCCAGGGCGAGCAGAAGCAGAGGTAGAGGCAGCATACAGTCGCGGGAACGGGCGCCCGGAGGCGGGCGAAAGCGGGAAGTATTCGCCCTTTTCCTTGACAGTCAAACAAGGAGTCGCGGTGTGCGCCCCTTGTCTGGACGCCTGGCAGGCGCAACCGACCAGGCGAGGCCCTGGATTCCTGGATGACTAAGGCTTCCCGTGCCCCGGCCCCACGATGCGCGGCAGGTACGTCGCGAAATCGAAGTGAGGCGAGTTCTCCGGGTTATGACAGGTGACGCACACGCTCTCGCCTGGCGAGGCGATGATGTTGTCCGTGCCAGGCGCATTCGCGTGCTCCGAGCCCGGGCCGTGGCAGCTCTCGCAGCCCACGTCTTCGCGGCCCGCCACCTTGTCCAGCCGACACACGCCGCCGGGCTGCTCCCAGCCGGTGACGTGACACCCCACGCAGTTGAGGTGGAACTGCTTGCCCACCTGTTCCAGCGTCTCCCAGGCGTGGTGGTGCTTGGACTGCTCCCAGATGGGGAAGGCGTCCTGGTGGCAGGTGCGGCAAGGCGCGTTGCCCACGAAGCCCGCGCGGCCCGGCGCCGGAGGCGGGCAGTCCTGTCCATGCGCCTTCGCCCAGGCGAGGTTCATCTTCCCCACGTCCGCGTCGTAGGCGGACACCAGCGCCACCGCCTCCGCGTCGGAGGGGAGGCTGGACTCCAGCGGCACGAAGCGCAGCGTGAAGGCGTTGACGCCGTCGGGGCTGACGGGCGGCGCGTTCAGCAGGGCCTGCCGGCGCGCCACCAGCTCGTCGCGCTTGCCCTGCTTGAGCGCCTTGAGCTTCGGGTCCGTGCCGGGGAGGTTGATGTCCTTGTCCAGCAGCGCCGTGCGTTGCTCCAGGGCGGCGGCCTCGCGCTCCAGGTCATCCTGACCCTTCTGCAACGAGAAGGGGCCTGCCTGGGGCGCATAGGCCAGGTCCACGCGCAGCAGCGAGCGTCCCTTGCTCTGCAGCGCCACCACCGGCACCGCGGACCGCACCAGCCGGTTCTGCTCTCCGCTGAACTCGGTGGCGGTGCGGGTGGCCACCACCACGTCGGCCTGCAATCCCGGCTGCTCCACCGCCTGCTGGGCCACGTCCAGCGTGACGTCCAGCAGGCCCACCACGAAGTCCGCGCCCCGCGCGCGGGCCTGGGCGCTGGCCTGGGCGAGCTGCGCGGCCGTGGTCGCCGCCACCACGCTCACCTTCCGTTCGCCCGCGGGCAGCAGCTTCACCGCGCCCGGCGCCAGCTCCGGCAGCCCCAGGCCCTTGCGGAAGTCCACGCCTCGCGTGTCGTCCAGCGGGCCGGTGGCGCGCACCGCCAGGCCCATGTGCCGCATGGCGTCCGCGAGCGCCTTCGCCTTGCGCTCCTCCTGGGGCACCTGTCCGGGCTTGAGCCGCGGCTCGCCGAAGAGGCTGTTGCCGCCATCCACATAGAGGACGGGCAGCGAACCCTCGCGCGCCGCCCGCACCTGCGCGGCGGCGCGGGCGATGCCGCCTCGCATGTTCTCGCTGCAGCCGCACGGGCCCAGGTAGCCGCGCGTGTCGGCGGAGAGGAAGAGGATGGCGCCCCGGCCCTGGCCGGCGGCCGCGGCGGGCTTCGCGGCGGCGGTGGCCGATGAAGCGTCTGCTTCCGCGGGCTTGGGAGGCGGGTCCTTGCGTGCACAGCCAGCGAGCGACGCGGCCAGCAGGGCCGCGGCGAGGAAGGCACGCATGGGATTCACCAGAGGATGCTCTGCACCAGCTCGTCGATCTTCTCGCCCATGGCTTCCAGTCCGTTCACCTTGGACAGGGAGCCGTCGGCACCCACCTGCTCGGCCAGCTTGGACAGCTCGTCGTCCGGGAGGCTGGAGAAGAGGACGATGGGGATGTCCTGCGTGCCGTATTCGTTCTTCAGCGTGCGGCAGATGTCCGTGCCCTTGGCCTCGGGCATGTGGATGTCGGTGAGGATGAGGTCCGGGCGCCAGGTCTGCAGCGTCTTCTCGAACTCCATGAGCGTGGAGGTGGCGATGACCTCGTAGCCGCGCGCCTCGAGCACGGCCTTCTCCATCGCGAGCGTAATCTCGCTGTCGTCAATCAGGAGGATTCTTCGCTTCTCGGACACGGCGACCTTCCTTCACGCCGTTTCTATCCTACCCCCACGCGCCGCACCAACGCTTTCCCGTGCGCTCCCGGGGTCGGCGTTTCCCTGATTTCGGATGTCCATCGCCGCACGCTCGGCCGCCGGGCGCCCGGGGCCGACTTCTTTCCAGTGAGACACCCCAAAGGGGATATGGCAGTCAGCCATGATGCACCGTGACAGTTGGACCCTGAGAGCACTCGTCCTGGGACTGGGGCTGCTGTGGAGCCTTCCTGCCGCCGCGCTCAACGTGGGCCTCGGTCCGCCTCCACCCTCGGTGGACCGGAGGACGCCGCAGGCCGCCGTGCAGGGCTTCCTGGCCGCCGCGCACCGGGGGGACTACACCCTGGCGGCGCACTACCTGGACCTGGACTACATCCCCCGCGCCCAGCAGGCGGAGCGGGGCGTCCAACTGGCCCGCGCGCTCAAGTTCGTGCTGGACCGCAAGCTGCCCGTGAACGTGGGCTCGCTGAGCAAGGAGCCGGAGGGCGACCCGGCCGACGCGCGCTACGACCAGCTGGGCACCATCCCGTTGCAGGGAAGCAACGTCCCCATCCGCGTCCAGCGCGTCCCCTCCGAAGGGGGGCTGGTCTGGGTCTTCAACGAATCCACGGTGCGGCAGGCGGACCCGCTCTTCGCGGAGCACGGCCCCCGGCTGGTCGGCTTCCTTCCGGCCTTCTTCTTCAAGGACACGGTGCTGGGGCTGGAGCCTTGGCAGTGGCTGGGGCTGCTGGTGACGGTGCTGGGCAGCCTGGGCCTGTCGGTGCTGCTGGAGCGCCTGGTCCTGGCCTTGGCTCGCCGGGTGGCGCGGTGGACCCGGTTCACCTGGGAGGACGACGTGGTCTCCTCCGGGAAGGGGCCGGTGAAGCTGCTCACCTTCTCCGCGCTGCTGGTGGTGGGCACGCTGCTGTTGCGGCTGCCGCGGCCGGCGCAGGGCTTCTTCATGCGGGTCGCCTACTCGCTGAGCGTCGTAGCGCTGGCCTGGGCCGTCCTGCGCATCCTCCACGTCTCCGTCGCCTTCGTGCAGAGCCGCGTGTCGTCGGAGATGAAGGACGCGACCCGGGCGCGCAGCGTGAGCACGCAGTTGGTGGTGCTCCGCGCCATCTTCGAGGTGGCCACCTATGTCATCGCCGCGGCGCTGCTGCTCATCCAGTTCGAGGTGGTGCGCAACGTCGGTGTGTCGCTGCTGGCCTCCGCCGGTATCGCCGGTCTGGTGCTCGGCCTCGCGGCGCAGAAGTCCATTGGCACGCTGCTGGCCGGCATCCAGCTCTCCATCACCCAGCCCATCAGCATCGGCGACACGCTCATCACCGAGGGCGAATACGGCACGGTGGAGAAAATCACGCTCACCTATGTGGTGCTGCGGACGTGGGACCAGCGCCGGCTGGTCATCCCCATCGTCCAGTTCCTGGACAAGCCCTTCCAGAACTGGAGCAAGGGGAACCCGGAGATGCTGGGGCCCGTCATCCTCCAGGTGGACTACCAGACGGACATCGACGCGCTGCGCGCGGAGCTGCGCCGCATCCTGGAGAACGAGGGCAAATCCATGTGGGACGGCCGCGTGGCGTCGGTGGTCGTCATGGACGTGCTGGACCGGACCCTCACGGTGCGCGCGCTGGTCAGCGTGTCGGACTTCAGCACGCTCTTCGACCTGCGGGCCCTGGTGCGCGAGAAGCTGGTGGCCTTCCTGCGCGCCCACCCGCTGTGGCTGCCCGTCACCCGCACGGAGGCGCGCCCCTTCCCGCCGCCTGAGCTGGAGTCGACACAGCTGGCCGCGTCCCCGGATGCGCCGCCCAAGCCGCCTCGGGCGTAAAGGCGGGCTGCCTCCCAGGCGCAGTGAGGCCTTGCCTGGGGGCATGGGGTCTTGAATAGTCGGCGCGCCGCGCCGTCACAGCGCTGGAAATTCGCACCTACCGCCCGGGGGAGTCTTCGAGATGATGCGTCATGTCAGGTTGTGTGGGGCCCTTGCGATGCTGGCCGCCACCGTGCCGCTGACCGCCAGTGCCCAATCCGGAGGCCGCACGGACGGTCCAGAGGAGTCCGAGTACGGCAAGGGCGGCTACAGCGGCCCCGGCGGCCGGAGCGTGTCGCTCCAGCTCGACTGGGGCGCGGCCATCAACTCCCGCAAGCCGCCTCGGGGCGCGCCGGAAGGCCCGCCGCTGTTCGTGGGCGCCACGCTGTCGCTGTGGGGCGCGGACTGGTACCAGCTGGACGTGAGTGGTGCCTACGTGTTCGACGGGGGCCGCTTCGTCGGCATGGTGGGCCCGCGCTTCCGGACCTGGGGCTGGCCGCTGGTGTTCACCGCGGGCCTGAAGGCCGGCGCCATCGTCATCCCGGAGGGAGAGGGCCTGCGCTTCGGCATCTCGCCGCAGCTGGGGGCCGAAATCCTCCTGGGTGACCGGGAGAACATCCTCATGGCCCTCAACTACACCCCGGACATCCCCATTGGCGGCGGCGGCGTCACGCACCGCCTGGGCATGTCCGTGGGTTACAAGTTCTAGGAAGGAGGCTTCAAGATGATTGCCCAGCTGCTTGCCGCCACGCTGGCGCTGACCTCCAGCCAGGCGCCTGTCTCCGTCGCCGGCCGAGGAAGCCCGCAGGTGAACCTGCCGTTCCCGGCCGGGGACGTGCAGACCTACAACATCATCCAATGGGACCCCAACCAGCTCCCGCGCATCTACGAGCGCTCCGACCAGCTCCCGCTCACCGACGAGGAGCTGACGAAGCTGTCCCAGGCCGGCTTCGAGCCCGCCCAGCTCGTGAAGATGATTGAAGAGCGCCGCTGCGCCTGCGACGCCAGCGCGGACGGTCTCATCCGGCTCAAGAAGGCCGGCGTGGACAAGGACGTGCTGGCCGCGGTGTCCCGGCACGGCCTGGCGCCCAACCGCGGGCTGAACCTGCTGGTGACGCTGGACTTCACCGGGGAGAGCCGCACCGCGCGCGAGGCGTTCCTCTACTTCTTCGTGGACGACGGGGACCTCACCCGCGTCTTCACCGCCAACATCCCGGAGCTGCTGCGCCGCCGCAACAGCCACGAGACGACGGTGGACCGCAGCGACATCCTCGTCGCGCGCACCGTGCGGCGCGTCCAGCTGGCGGGCCAGGTGCCGCTGCGCACCTACGGCAAGCACCACGTGCTGGTGGTCGCCAGCGCCAGCCCCACGCTCACGCACCCGTCCCAGCTCACCGCGCAGGAGCTGTCGCGGGCGCAGCGCTACACCTTCGACTATCCCCGTGCGTCGCTGCAGAACGTCTGCCGCCTGACGGCCGGGTACCGCCGTGACGCGGTGCTCGCCTACAAGTGGAACTTCGAAGGCAGCCGCTTCGAATGCGAATGGAACTAGGAGTGACCCGCACCATGAACACCCGCCGCCTGCTTCTGTCCGCCTGTCTCGCCGCTTCGCTGTCCGCCTGCACGGGCCCGCGCGCCTTCACGCGTGGCACGTACGAGGACCCGAACACCATCGAGATGCTGTCGGACCGCTTCAACGAGAACGACCTGCAGCTCATCGCGAAGAAGATGGCGGAGTCGCTCGCCACCTCGGCGCGCTTCTCCCAGCCCCGGCCGGACGGCTCGCTGCCCATCGTCCTGGTGGGCAAGCTGAAGAACAGCACCTCCGAGCACATCGACATGCGCTCGCTGGGCGACAAGATCCAGACGGCGCTGGCGCAGACGGGCCGCTTCGCCCTGGTGGACCAGCAGGCGCGCCAGGACATCGCGGAGGAGTACGAGTACCAGCAGTCCGGCTACGTCGACCCGAACGCCGCCAAGGGCCCGGGTCAGCAGACGTCGGTGGACTTCCTGATGACGGGCGACCTCGCCTCCATCATCCAGGAGGTCGGCCGGGACAAGCTCGTCTATTACAAGATGACCGCGAAGCTCAGCAACGTGCGGACCGGCCTCATTGAATGGACGGACGAGAAGCAGATCCGCAAGAAGTTCGAGAAGCGCGGCGTGAGCTGGTAACGGGCGGCACCCTTCCATGGCCATCCACTCCCGCAGCCCAATCCGCCTGAGCGGGTGGGGTGCGCTCGCGCTCGCGAGCGTGCTCCTCCTGTCGTCGGGCTGCGCGGGTGACTATGTGGCGCGCACCCGGGGCGTGCGGTCCGCGTACCAACAGGGGGACTATTCGCGCGCGCTGTCCTCCCTGGAGGCCGCGACGAAGGAGGGCCCCGAGCAGGACCGCCTGCTGGTGCTGATGGACAAGGGCATGGTGCTGCACGCCGCCGGGCAGTGGGCGGAGAGCAACGCCGTGCTCGAGGAGGCGGAGCGGCTCAGCGAGCAGCTCGACAGTGTCTCCGTCAGCGAGGAGGCGAAGACGCTCGTCACCAACGAGCGTCAGCGCGCCTACCGCGGGGAGGACTTCGAGAAGCTGATGATTTCCGTCCTCCAGGCGCTCAACTACGTGGGGCTGGGCGACGACGAAGCCGCCATGGTGGAGGTCCGCCAGGTCAACGAGCGCCTGGAGAAGATGATTGCCGAGGAGAAGAAGCCCTATGAGCAGCTCGCCATCGCGCGCTACCTGGGCGGCGTCATCCGGGAGGACCATCGGGACTGGGATTCGGCGTACATCGACTACGCGAAGGCCTATGAAATCGCGCCACGCAAGGACGCGCTGGCGGAGCCCCTGCTGCGGCTGGCGAAGAAGGCGGGCCGCGACGACGTGTACGCGCAGCTGCTGGCGAAGTACCCGGACGTCCCGCATGCGCCGCTGGCGCCGGACGAGGGGCAGCTCGTCGTCGTGGTGGAGGCGGGCCTGTCTCCAGAGAAGCATCGCAACGCCAGGGACCCGGGCGGCGGCGGCGCCCTGATTGAAGTCCCCGTCTACCGGAAGCGGGGACTCGCCCCGCCGGTGAGCGTGGCCTTGGAGGGCGAGTCGAAGCAGGCGGTGACGGTGACGTCCCTGTCGGACGTGGCCGTGGTCCACCTGGATGACCGGATTGGCCGCCTGCTGGCGAAGCAGCTCGCGGGCGTGGCGGTGAAGGCGGGCGTGGCGGCGGGCGTGGGCGCGCTGACGAAGAGCGATGAGCTGGGCGTGCTGACCTTCCTCGTCCTCAACGCGATGAATGCGCCAGACCTGCGTTCCTGGCTCTCCCTGCCCGCGGAGTTCCAGGTGGCGCGCTTCCGCGTGCCCGCCGGGAGCCACACCGTGCGTGTGATGGCTTGGGGACAGACGACCGAGCATCCCGTGGAGGTGAAGCCGGGCCGGGTGGGGTTGTTGGTGCTCCGGCGCTACTGATTTGGTTTTTTGATGTAGGGTGCGCGCCCCATGTCGCCGGTCCTGGCCACGGTGGCCCTGTATTCCCTCATCATCGTCCTCGGCGCGCTGGCTGGCGCGGTGGTCGTCGTCCTGAACGACCGGACCACCCATCTGGTGCGCTTCCTGGCTTTCGCCGCGGGAGTGATGCTGGGGGCCGCCTTCTTCCACATGCTGCCGGAGGCGTACTCGGGGGGCGGGTGGTGGGCCTTCGCGCTGGTGCCCGCGGGCTTCGCCTTCCTGCTGGTGCTGGAGCGCTACCTCGTGGCGCATGCGGGCGAGGACATCTCCCATGGAGACACCGTGGCGGGCACCGGGCAGGTGGTGCATCCGGGCCACGTGCTGGGGCTCACCGCCTTCCTCGGGCTGTCCACGCACACGCTGTTTGACGGCATTGCCCTGGGCTCGGCGGTGGAGGAGGGCGTGGGCGGCATGGCGATGCTGGCCATCGTCGCGCACAAGGTGCCCTCCGCGCTGTCGCTGGCCTCCATCCTCAAGACGGAGGGGCGCTCGCGGGTCTCCATCCTGTCGCTGTCCACGCTGTACGGGATGATGGTGCCGGCCGGCGCGCTGCTCTACTTCCTCTTCGACGCGATGCTGCAGTTCGAAAGCCTCGCGGCCAAGGCCCTGGCCTTCTCCGCCGGCACGTTCCTCTACATCGCCGTGTCGGACCTGCTGCCGCACGTGCATCGGCACGGCAAGGACCAGCCGGGGCGCAACGTGCTGGCGCTCTTCGTGGGCCTGCTGCTGATGTTCCTGCTCGCGCGCCTCATGGGACACCCAGGGCACCCCGAGCACTGAGCGCCCTTCATGGAAAAACGCACGGACTGGTACGAACACCCGCAGTACTACGAAGCCATCTTCGGCACGGACACCGTGCGCGAGGTGGACTTCCTCCAGACGCTCAGCGAGCGC
Organism: Myxococcus sp. AM010; assembly: GCF_013372585.1. Lineage (NCBI taxonomy): Bacteria > Pseudomonadati > Myxococcota > Myxococcia > Myxococcales > Myxococcaceae > Myxococcus > Myxococcus sp. AM010. Next base: position 23,752 of record NZ_JABXEO010000034.1, on the reverse strand, counting down.
TTCGGCACGGGCGGCAAGCTGTGGCTCGAGCCCGCCTGCGGCGCGGGACGGCTCGTAGAGGAGGCGTCGAGCCGGGGCCTGCGGGTGGTGGGCTATGACATCTCCGAGGCGATGCTGGCCCATGCGCGCAAGCGCCTGACGCCGGCGCAGCGGCGGCGCGTGAAGCTGGGGCCGTCACGCATGGAGTCCTTCGCCGACCCGTCGCTGGAGGGGCAGGTGGACCTGGCGCACTGCCTGGTGTCGACCTTCCGCTACCTGGACAGCGAGGCCGCGGCGCGCCAGCACCTGCTGGGGACGCGGCGGCTCTTGAAGCCGGGCGGCATCTACGTGCTCGGCTTCCACCTCACGGACTACGCGCGCGCCCGGCCTGAACACGAGCGCTGGGTGGGGCAGGTGGGCGAGGACCGCGTCGTCTGCAACACGAACGAGGGCCTGCCGGAGCAGCGCGCGCGGCGCTCGCCCATGCGCAACCGCCTGCGTGTCACCGGGCCGGACAAGGACTGGCTCATCGAAACCCAGTGGCACTTCCGCACGTACAGCAATGCCCAGGCGGCGAAGCTGTTCCGCGACGCGGGCATGCGGGTGCTGGCCGGGTACACCTTCGACTACGACATGGACGCACCTGTGGAGCGGGGGAGCCTCCGGTTGGACCGCGTCTTCGTCCTCCAGCCGGACCCCGGGTCTGCGTCCGCGCGGAAAGCGCCCAAGACGGCCGAGACGCCCCTAAAACCACGCAAGGTTTCACGATGAGGGCGTTTTAGGCGGGCGGAAGCGGGACTCACGGTGAACTTTGGGCCGCCTGCGTTCTGATGGGACGCCGGCGCGTCCTGCTGAAACGCAAATCGGGCCCCTCCGGGGTGGTTGCGTTCACCCATCCCCCTGGAATCACATGAATGTCGCATCTGGCACGGGACGCGCATGGTGTTTTGCCGTGGCGCTTCGGGAGACCGGGCTGCCCCGCAGTATCGGAGTTTCGGGAACGCGGAAGGAGGGGCCGCTCCTTCCGCGTTCTTCATCTCCGCTACACTCCGTCCCCCTGATGTGGTTCCTGTCGGAGGGCACTGGACGGAGGCGAGTGGATGCAAGACGAGATGGCGCAACTCCTCACGGATTTGCGGGGAGCCAGGGACTTCGAGGCCGCGGCTGCCGCAGCGCTCCGGCGGCTGCAGGCCGTCGCCCAGGAGGCCGTTGCGTCCAGTCGGTACGCAGCCCGGGGCCGGGTGTTGCGCGGCATCGTCCACCTCCGCCCGGGAGAGGCCTACCGCAGCCTGGCCGCGCTGGAGGTAGGGGCAGCGGAGATTACGGATGCCAGTGTGGGCACGCCCTTCTTCACGTCCGCCACGGCGTGGCGCGCGGTGGTGGAGCACCGGTGCGCGGTGTCCATCGACGTGAATGTCGGCACGGTGCAGCCCCATGCGCCCAACGCCCCCGTGACGGGGGACCCGAGCCTGGCGGGCTTCAACAGCAACGAGAGCCGGCAGCGCTTCCTGGGCCGTCACGCGACGCACGTCTGCGTGCTTCCGCTGCGCACGCCGGGCGGTGACATCGAGGGCATGATTTCGCTGGAGGCGGACTGCCTGGCGGCGATGGGACAAGACTTCGTCTGGCTGGACGCGGGAGACCGGCTCCAACTGCTGGCCGACGTGGCGGCGCCGTACCTGGCCCGGCTGCCGCAGCGGCCCGTGGCCCGGCCGGAGGTGGATGAGTTCCTCCCGGTGGTGGGGCGCTCCATGGCGGAGCTGCTGCCCATCCTCCGCGTCTTCGCGCTTCAGGATGAGACCATCCTCATCAGCGGCGCCACCGGCGCGGGCAAGTCGCGGCTGGCGCGCTGGTGCCATGAGCGCTCCAACCGCCGCGGCAAGCCCTTCGAGACGCTGGACCTGGTGACGGTGCCCGAGGACCTCCAGATGGCGGAGCTCTTCGGCTGGAAGAAGGGCGCCTTCACCGGCGCGGTGCGAGATGCCCCCGGCAGCGTGGCCCGCGCGGAGGGCGGCACGCTGTTCATCGACGAAATCGACAAGCTGTCGCTCAAGGCCCAGGCGGGGCTGCTGCACCTGTTGGAGTCGCGCAGCTACCGGCCGCTGGGCGAGGGCACCGGTGAGCGGCAGGCGGACGTGCGCTTCATCATCGGCACCAACGCGGACCTGCACGCGGAGGTGCGCGCCGGCCGCTTCCGCGAGGACCTCTACTACCGCGTCAACGTGCTGCCGGTGCGCATGCCGGCCCTGCAGGAGCGCCAGGACGAAATCCCCCTGTGGGCGCAGTACATGGTGAACCGCCGGCACCGCGAGCGCTCGCCGGACGGCCACGCCCGGCTGATGAAGGAGGCGGAGCGGCTGCTGGTGGGGAGCCCCTGGCCGGGGAACCTGCGGCAGCTCGACAACATCGTCCGCCGCGCCTACACGCTGGCCATGGTGGAGCACGCGGGCGCCACGGGCGAGCTGGTGCTGCACGAGAAGCACGTCGCGCGGGCGCTCGACTACGAGCAGGCCCCTGGTGCCCGGCCGCTGCCGGAGGCGCTGCGCGCGGCCGCGCAGGCCTTCGTCGCGGAGGCGCGTCGCCGCAATGCCCCGTTGGATTTGGACCTGGCCGATGCCTTCCGCGGCATGGTGCTGGGGCTGGCCATCCGCCAGGTGGGGCGGGACGAGGGCTTCAAGCTGCTGGGCCGTGAGAGCCTGGTGAAGAACCGCAACCACCACAAGGCGCTCAAGCGCGAGCTGGAGAAGGTGGACTCGCTCTACAAGGCGCTGGGCGAGGAGAGCTCGCCCTTCTCCGACTTGCTGTCGGAGGTCGAAGGCGTCTGAGCCGCCGCGGCGCGCGGAACCTACCGGGCGTCGGCGTGGGGGCCCGCGGCGATGCCCGTGGCGCCCCGGGCCAGCTCGTCACACACGAGCGCGTGGAGCCGGAAGGCCATGCGCGCCTCCTGCACCACCTCGCGCGTCTCCTCCTCGTCCAGCTCCAGCCCGTCGAGGCGCGAGTGGAAGCGGACGCGGAAGGCCGCGAGCTCCGCTTCGGGCACCGTGCCGTAGAAGGTGGTGCCCTGGCCTTCCGCCAGCTCGAAGGCGTCCGTGATGCGCCGCGCCCGGCGGTGCCCGCTGAAGACGTCCAGCACGCAGCGCGCGTAGGCATGCGCCACCAGCAGGTGAGGGGCGTCCTCGGACACTTCCCGGATGCGCTCGGCGTGCAGCCGCGCCTCCACGCAGGCGAAGGTGTCCGTCCGGGACTCGCCGCAGAAGTACGTCAGGTCCGCTTCCAGCGCGGAGGCCAGCCGCAGCTCGGGCAGCAGCAGCGCAGTGGTGAGCGGGGTGCTCATGACGTGGGGCAGCGCCGCTTCGAACGCCGTGTAGAGCGTGTGGAGCTGCCGCAGGTGGCTCACGTAGTGCTGCGCCCGGACGTACTGGCCGTAGAGGCCGCCGTCCCACGCGTCGAAGAAGAGGGACTGGATGAACAGCGAGCGCTCCGCCTGCTCGGCCAGCTTCGCGGTGTCTTCCGCCAGCAGCTCGGACAGGGGCGCCGGGGCGGTGGCCCGGGGCAGCGGCGTGGGCGCCGGGTGCCGGGGCTCCACCAGCCGCTTCACGCGCGCGGACACCTCCGTCCGCGGCAGCCGCAACGTGCCGGTGGCGCTCACTGCTTCCACCCGCCGGCCCGCGCGCTCATCGCCAGGGGCTCGGCGTCCTCATTCGACAAGGCCTCCAGCGGCGTCCCCAGCTGCTGGAGCGCCTCCGCCAGCGTCACCCCGATGGCGCGGAGGACCTCCTCCTCCACGCGAATCGTCACCGGCCCCATGGCCAGGTGGATGTGCCCGCACGAGCACTGCGTCACTTCCGCGCATGGACCTCGCGCCAGCACCGTCTTGCCGCATCCCTGACCGGGCATCGTCGTCATCCTTGATTTTGATTTTGAGTATCGAAATCAAAATGATGATGCACCAAAGGCTTGCGGAGAGCAAGCCCCGGCCTCTCCTCGACTTGAGGTGGGTGTGGGGAAGTGGACCGGCGTCCGACGGTGGGGGCGTCAGCGGCCCAGGGGCTGGCGCTGCGCGTCCCGTAGACCCACCAGCACGCTGGCGCCGCTGGCCGCCACGCGCAGCTCGCCGTAGCGGGCGCCCTCGTAGCGGTCGGCGTGGCCTTCCTGGAAGAAGAAGGCCTCCGCGCCCAGTCGGTAGCGCCCCTTGCGCAGGCGGTACCGGAGCTTGAGCTCGCCGGGCGCCAGCGGCGCGTCGGGCGTGTCGAAGCGCGCGAAGGTGCCCACGCCCTTCGCGTCCAGCCGCAGCACCAGATTCCCATCGGTCGCGGTGGTGGTGGGGTGCGCGCGCCGCTCGCGGCTGATGGCGTAGTCCAGCACCATGTAGTCGCCCTGAATCAGCGAGCGCGGGTCGACCGGGGCCAGCTCCAGCAGCACCGGCGTGCCCGAGCGCAGCACGTGCTCCTTCTGGATGACGAGCCCCGTGGGGACGAGCAGCGCGAAGGCCAGCCCGCCGAAGATGACCGCCGTGCGCGACATCACCGCACCTCCGTCGCCGGGGCGGGGAAGCGCCGCAGCAGGAACGAACGCAGGCCCAGGAACACCAGGCCGCTGCCCATCAACGCCAGCGACTTGGCCAGCAGCGTGAGGCCCAGGTCGTAGTAGTACCAACCGCCGGACGCGAGCAGGTACGCCACCGCCAGCCCCAGCAGCACGCTGCTGCGCCGGTGGAAGCCGAGCACCAGCATGCCCACGGCGGTGATGACCGCCGGTGTATGGGGTGTGAGCACGGCCACCAGCGTCAGCGCCGCGAACACCGCCGCGCCCGCCACGCCGGTGGGCTCCAGCGCCAGCTCCCGCAGCACGCGCCACGCCGTGTACAGCGTCAGCGCCGTCAGGCCCAGCGTCAGCACGGCATCCGGGAGCGCGGAGACGGTGTCGAAGAGGTGCCGGGCCACGTCCCGCATGCCGCGCGCCAGCAGCACGCCGGGGATGGCGCACGCGAGCGCGAAGGCCACCGGCCCCACCAGCTCGCCCGGGTTGCCCCGACGCAGCCGCGCCTGCTCCAGGAAGAGGACGTGCATCAGCGCCGCGCAGCCCAGAATCAGCAGGTCCAACGCGAAGCCGCCCACCAGGTGCCAGGCGAGGAACCCGGCCGCGCCCACCACTCCCAACGTGCTCAGGAAGCGGAGGATGGCGTCCGGGTAGACGAACAGCAGCACGCCACTGATGACCAGCACCAGCGCCGCGCCGACGTCTTCGTTCTTCGTTTCGATGGCGAAGCTGACGGAGGCCATGGCGGCGCCGGCCAGGCACAGGGCCAGCGCGAGCTGCTCCACGAAGACGCCGCGCACCGTGCGACGCAGCATCGTCGCGCCCGTGCACAGGCCCAGGCCCACCACGCCCATCACCACCTCTTCCTCCCAGAGGCCCGCGCAGGCGAAGAAGCTCAGCACGAAGAGGGCGGACAGCCAGGCGCCGACGCCGGCGAAGGCCTTCACGAACCAGGGCACGGCCACGGACTGGCGCTGGTGGGCTTCCAGGGCCACGCGGGCGCGGTCCACGGCGTCGGGCGCGAGCTGGCCTTCGGCCTGGAGCGCGTTCAGCACGTCCTGCAACGAGGGACGCAGGGCCATGTCAGGACTCCTCCGTGGCGCCGGTGACGCGGGCTTCGTGCCGCAGCCACCACACCGCGAGCGCCACCTGGGCGATGACGAAGAGCGGCAGCACGAAGAGGCCCAGGACCTCCACGTCCTGGTAGGAATCGAAGACGACGCTGACGGCGCCGGAGGTCAGGAGCGTCATCCCGCTCACCGCGCCGAGCGTGAGCATGAACAGCTCGCCCTTCAGGTGCCGGTGCAGGGCATATTCGGCCGCGAGCGAGGCCAGGACCAGGAGGAGCGCCACCACGGCGCCCGCGGGGGCTCCCGACGGGTGCATGATGAATGGCACCGAGGCGACGAGCACCGGGGCCACCGCCATCACCGCCAGCACCCGAGGCACCCAGCGCGCCTGGAGCCAGGACACGCGCAGGTTGGCGAAGTGCTCGTAGGTGGCCCAGGTGAAGCCGTTGAGCCCGCCCAGCACCACCGCCAGCCAGTACGTCTGGTCCGGCTCCGTCTCCAGCACCTGGTCCCAGAAGAGGATGACGCCGGTGTTGACCAGCACCAGCGCCAGCAGCCCCAGGGGCGCGAAGCGGGATGCGGCCACCCAGGGCAGGATGAGCACGGCCCAGCCGATGAACAGCTCATACGGGTCCGCGCCCGTCTGATACGCCTGCCCGTACACGGCCAGCAGCGCGCCCACGAGCACCGAGGCCGCCAGCAGTGACAGCTGGCCTCCCAGCGTCGCGCCTTGCCTCCAGGCGCCCACGGCCGCGCCGGTGATGGCCGCCGCGATGAGGCCCAGCTTCGCGAAGCGGTGCATGTCCGCCCAGTTGTACGCGAAGAAGTAGATGACGCCCGCGAGCACCAGCAGCCCGCCCAGGCCCATCAGCGTGGTGGACAGGAAGCGCCGCCAGTCCTGCCGAGGCGGGGTGGCCACGGACAGGTGCAGCGCGCGCTCCAGGGTGGTCGGCGTCAGGACGCCAGCGTCCGCGAGTGCCCGGAGTCGTTCCGGCGTCGCGTCAAGGTCGAGCAAGGGTTTCAACACGGGCGCAGTCTAGCTGTCCGGCGGGGTGGCGCGTCCATCGGCGTGCCTTCGCCCGGCGAAATCGTCGTGGGTGGAGGACCCGAAAATCCCGCGCCTTTCGTATCTGTCTTCGAGGGCGATGGACGGATGGACGGGCCTGGGGCCCGTACCGCCGCCTCGCTCGCCAATCCACAGAAAGGTTTCAACCGTGCGCTCAATGATGAAGCGGCTCTCCCTGGGTGTGTGCATTTCCACGTCGATGGCGTTGCTGGGGTGCGGCGGCGAGCCGATGGACGCCAACGCCATGGCGGACTTGTCGCTGCCCGAGGAGGCCGTGGGCACCACCGCGTCCGCGGTGGAGACGGCCAGTGACTTCCGCATTCGCACCGCCAACCGCTACGCGGGCATCCATGGCTACGCGGCGGGCTTCGGCAACTTCCATGAGGCCAACTACGGCGCGGGCGTGGTGCGTGGCACCATCCTGCTCAAGCCGGGCACCCTGGCGCACTACCTCGCGGTGCCCCGCTCCGCGCTGGGCAACACGGCGCTGAGCGACATCCCGGAGCTGTTCCGCCGCGCGCAGGACTACGGCAACGCGCACGGATTGGGTATCGCGCTGCCCGCGTTCGAGCAGGGCCTCAACGGCTCCATCGTGGAGTATGGCATCAACTTCCTCCACCCCAGCGTCGTCGAGTTCCGCGACGTCCCCGGCTGGGCCATTGGCTACCCGAACGTGAATGACGCTGGGGCGATGATGCGCGCCGCCAACGACTACGCCTCCGCGAACGGCTTCTCCGCGGGCCTGCCCACCTTCCACTCCGCCACGTACAACGGCACGCAGGTGTACGGCATGCACCTCGTCCACGCGGGCTACGCCGACTCGCGGGACGTGCTCGCGGACGTGCTGGCCATGCAGGACCGCTTCAGCTCCGACGCCGCCACCGTCACGGGCGCCAACTGGGCCCGGACGCTGCGGCGCCACGAGGCCGCGCAGGACGCCATCCAGACCTGCACCCACCTGACCAACCTGGAGAAGTCCGGGCTGCGCAATGCCTACCGCAAGGCCATCCACCACACGGGCACGAATGAGGCCGGCATCAACGCGCGGGCGGAGTTGGGTGGAGACGATGTATGGATCAACTTCGGCGTGCTCTTCCCGCAGGGGGACACGGAGATTGCCCAGACGCTCATCCACGAGATGATGCACATCGCCGGTTACTCGCACCCGGACCGCCGCGACGGCATCGACACGCCGTATGACGGGGGCCCGTACTACAACTCCGCGCCGCTGCGCGCCGAGCTGTGCATCGCGGGCTTCCAGAGCATCCACTCGACGCGCGAGTCCAGCCGCGAGCTCCAGGAGCGCTGACGTCCAGCAGGGGTCGCGTCAGTCGCTGGTGACGAGCAGCGGCGTGGTGAGGGGGCGCTCCTCGCAGTCCAGGGGCGTCCCGTCCTCCCACGCCAGCATCAGCAGGTCCGCGGGGCCATCCAGCGCGATGATGGGGTGGTGCCACTGGCCGGGGCGGTAATTCACGCCCTGGCCCGGGCCGCACACGAAGGCTTGCAGCCGGTCCAGGTCCGGCTCGCCGCGCGCGTCGTCCGGACACACGACGACCAGGAAGCGCTGGCACGCGAGCGCCACGAACAGCTGCGTGGAGCAGGGGTGGCGCTCCAGCAGGCGCACCTCGAAGGGCAGGGACTTCGCCACGGAGCGGAACACCGCCAGGTTGGGCGCTGCCTGGGGCCGCGTGCCCGTCAGGTTCGCCACCTGGTCATACCGCGTGGCCGTGCCCTGGTTGGCGCTGTTGCCCCCCGCGAGCTCCAGCCCGATGACGTCGCCGAAGGGCGCGAAGGACTCCTTCGTGAGTGGTCGTGCGCGGATGGGCAAGCTCATGCGGTGTCTCCCTCAGTCCCGTGAGTCGTCGTCGTCCACGAGCATCATCCCGTGCTTCGTGAGCAGCTTGCGCAGGTACACCCGGGCGATGCCCGCCTCGCGGGCCGCGCGGGAGATGTTCCGGTCGCAGCGCGCGATGAGGCCCTGGAGGTAGTCCCGCTCGAACACTTCGATGAGCCGCTCCTTGGCCTCCTTGAAGGGCAGCTCCGCGTCGAGCGCCCCTTGCGGCCTCCGGGTCGAACCCGAGCGGGCCTCCATGGGCGGCAGGGTGTCCTCGCCCAGGTGGATGGCCTGCTCCACCACGTTGCGCAGCTCGCGCACGTTGCCGGGCCAGGGGTACTGGGCCAGCAGGGCGCGCGTCTGCTCGGACAGCGCGCTGGGCGGGCGGCCCAGCCGCTCCAGCATGGCGTCAATGAGCAGCGGCAAATCGTCCACCCGCTCCCGCAGCGGCGGTGGGACGACCTTGAGCACCGCCAGCCGGTGATAGAGGTCCTTGCGGAACCGGCCCTGCTGCACGGCCTGCTCCAGGTCGACGTGCGTGGCCGCGACGACGCGCATGTCCACCGTGCGGTAGTCGTTGGCGCCCACGCGCTTCACCTGCCGGCGCTCCAGCACGCGCAGGAGCCGGGGTTGCAACTCCAGCGGCAGCTCGCCGATTTCATCCAGGAAGACGGTGCCCCCCTGGGCACGCTCGAAGGCCCCGGCGCGCTCGGCCTGGGCCCCCGTGAAGGCGCCCTTCACGTGTCCGAAGAGCTCCGACTCCATCAAGGAGGGCGGAATCCCGGCGATGTCCACGATGATGAAGGGCCCACTGGCCCGCGGGCCTTCCTGGTGGAGCGCCTCCGCGCACAGCTCCTTGCCCGTCCCCGTCTCGCCCTGGACGAGCACGTCCCCGCCGCCCGCGGCCACCCGCTCCAGGACGGTGAACAGCTCGCGCATCCGCCCGCTGGCACCCACGAGCGCGCCGAAGCTCCGCCGCGACGACAGCGGCATGGGCCGCTCCCGTGAGTCCTCTGGCACCACCTTGAGCACGACGGTGCCCAGCGTCAGCGACGCCCCGGGCCGCACCTCCAGCTCGGTGAAGCGCACCCCTTCATGGAAGGAGCCGTTGCGCGAGCCCAGGTCGGTGGCCACCACCCGCTCGTCCGACACCTCCAACTGAAGGTGCCGCCGGGACACGACGCGGTCCGTCAGGACGATGTCGCACGTGGAGGACGTGCCGAGCCGGAGCACCCCCGGGCGCAGGACGTGGCTGTGTCCCGCCTGCTCCCCGGAGAGCACCAGCAGCTTCAACCGCAAGGGGCCGCGCCGCGCCACCGGGACGGGCGCCGTCTGGACCAGCGCGTCCACCTCCGTGTCCATGTCACCTGGTTCCGCCACGGCGCGCAGGCTACCACCTCGCCCATGCGGGGGAGGGGGTGACAACTGTTGTTGCCACCTGACAACCGCGGTTATCAGGCCTGCCGGAGCGCCATTCCGGGCGTCCTCCTCCAGGCGTGTGCCTCGCCCTGGCTCCGACGGCGCTGGCGGGCCCTGGCACACCGACTGCAGTGACCTGGCTCCGCTTCGAGAACGACACCACCGAGCCGCCCACCCGCGATGTCTTGCCTTGAATGGCCAGACACCTCGCGGGCGGGCTTGTTTGTTTTTGATTCGGGCTCGTCCCAATCGGAAGCGCGCGAAAACAAATAAAAACACCGCGCGAAACACCGCACGTATCCGACAGAGAATGTTCATGTAGTCAGCGCGCGGGGCTTTCGGCTGAAACGGCCACCTGCCCCCAATTCAAACCATTGTAGCAATCACTATCAGGAGTCACGACCATGAGCCTGTCCATCGCGAAGTCCATTCAGTGCAACGGCTTCTCCGGCAACACCCGTGGCTGCGGCCCCACGGACCGCTACCAGGCGGCCTACCAGTCGATGGACCCGTCCAAGGCGGCGCAGACGGTGCTCAAGCACTTCGACGCCATCGAGGGCGTGGGCATGAACGCCAGCGGCAAGGGCGCTGGGGACAACAACATCGGGACGTCGGAGCTCAAGCGCGTGGCGGACCCGAACAGCGGCTTCCCTCCCGAGGTCCGCGCCGCCGCGAAGTGGGTGCTCGACCATCCCATCGCCCTGCGCTCGCTGGACCAGGGCGCCAGCAAGGCCCATGGCGGCAACAACGAGGTGCACCTGAGCAAGGCGGACCTCCAGGCGCGCGCGGGCAATGCCGCGGACTGCGGGGCTCCGCAGCGGCCTGTCCTCCCGCAGCGTCCGCCGCTGTGCGGCTCCGGGTTCGGAGGAGGCTTCGGCGGCGGAGTCGGTGGCCCGGGCGGCCTGCCCAACCCCCACCGTCCCAACCTGCCGCCGCGGCTGGACCTGTGCGGTCCTCAGTCCCGCCCGCCCTTCGGCGCTGGCCGCCAGGAGCCCATGGACGTCTACAAGGCGGCCCAGACGCTCAAGGACCACTTCCACTTCGCCGAGGGCGTGGGCATGAACGCCAGCGGCAACGGCGCCGGGGACAACAACATCGGCATGTCGGAGCTCAAGCGCGTGGCGGACCCGAGCAGCGGCGCGCCGAAGGAGCTCCGTGAGGCGGCGCAGTTCCTCATCAACCACCCCACGGCGCTGCGCTCGGTGGACCAGGGCGCCAGCAAGTCCAAGTCCAGCAAGGAGGTCCACATCAGCCTCCAGGACCTGGAGTCCTTCACGGCGAAGGCGCCCCGCCGCGAGACGCAGTCCAACCGCCTGGACCTGGCGCAGTTCATGGGCCGGGCGAGCATCTGGGGCTGAGTTCGCCCGCTGCCCCGGCTGCCCACCCGTCACGGGCCGCCGTGGCGCGCTGAAGGTGACTGGGAGCCGGGCCCTGGGGGGCGCCCGGCTTGCCACCTCCTGACACTGGCGCCTCCGGGGGGGAGGGCCCAGTGTCAGGGCATGGCAACCATCGACATCACCAAAGCCAACTTCAAGGAACTCGTCTCGAAGGAGGGAATCGTCCTCCTCGACTGGTGGGCCGAGTGGTGCGCACCGTGCCGCACCTTCGCGCCTGTGTTCGAACAGGCGAGCACGAAGAATCCGGACCTCGTCTTCGGCAAGCTCGACACCGACGCGGAGGTGGAGCTCGCGGGGGCTTTCGCCATCCGCTCCATCCCCACGCTGATGGTCTTCCGTGACGGCATCATGTTGTTCGAACAAGCGGGAGCGCTGCCGGCCAATGCGCTGGATGACCTCATCCGCCAGGTGCGCGCGCTCGACATGAACGAGGTGCGTCAACAACTGGTGGAGCGCCAGGTACAGCAGGGCGCGCCGCCCCAGGCCTGAGACGGCACACCGCTGTCCAGCGCGAAGACGGGCGGAGCCTCCCGGGGGGAGAGGTCTTCCGCCACGTCTTCGTTTCAGCTCAGGACCTGCACCTTGCCGTGGTCGTCGCAGTGGCCGTCGTGCGGGTGATGCAGGTGACCTTCCACGAGATAGTCCATGTGGTCCCCGTGCGGCACGGCCACATGGCCACACGAGGGACCGTGACGGTGCGTGGCCTCATGGGCACCACAGGCGTGCTGCGGCGTGCATTGCGCGGGGTTGCGCGCGTCCTCGGAGAGGGTGCACTCGTCGGTGTGGTCCGAGTGCGGGTGGTGCAGGTGCCCGTCGTGCAGATAGTCCACGTGGTCCTGGTGCTGGATGGCGGGATGGCCACAGCCCTTGGCGTGGACGTGGTCATGGTGCGCGTGCATCTTGTGATTCATGGCAGCCTCCCTGGCGGTGGTGTCCGCGCGGGACACGGCGGGACGGTTGCCATCCAGGAAGGCCAGGACAAGCGCCGCCAGGACGAACCCCGACCGCCGGACCAGCCCGTGTCACCTGGACGCCGTCGGGCGGCTGCGCGCCGTGCGCCCGTCAAGGCTCCTGAGGCGCGGCGAGGAACGCCTTCAACTCCGGGAGCACGCGCTCCGGGCGCTCCTGGTGGGGGCTGTGGCCCGCGTCCAGGCGCAGGAGCCGGGCGTTGGGGAGGCGCCGCGCCGCCTGCTCGGCAATGGAGACGGGCAGGGTGTCCTCGCGCTCGCCCCAGACGAGCAGCACCGGCGCCGTCAAGGCGTCGAGCTTCTCCGCGCGATGGAAGACGGGGCCCGCCACGGGTACGAGCCGGTTGAAGGCCCGGGTGGCCTCAAGGCTGGCACCCGGGCGGGTGAGCAGCTCATACTCCAGGGCGCCCAGCCGCTCACCCAGCGGCGTCGGAGGGGGCGGCATCATCTGGGCCCAGGCCCAGGGGCCCAGCGAGCGCGCCAGCCGTTCGGGACCGGCGCGGAAGAAGAGGCGGGCCTTTCGTGTCATCTCCGGCCCCAGGCCCATGGCGTCCACGAGGGCCAGCCGCTCCACGGGCACCCGGCCGCGCAGCGCGAGCTCCAGCGCCACGAGCCCGCCCAGCGAGTGGCCCACCACGGCCACCGGGCCCGGGGCGAGCTGGGACAACAGCGCCTCGATGGGGGCGGTGAAGAAGGCCGCCGCGTCCTCGCCGGTGGCCAGCGGGCCTTCGGGGGGGGACGACATGCCGAAGCCCGGCAGGTCCACCGCCAGCACACGGTGTCCCCGGGCCAGGACCGTCAGGTAGGTGAACCACTGGGAGGCCGCGCCGCCTCGCCCGTGGAGCAGCACCACCGTGGGGCCGGCGCCCGCCTCCAGGACCCGGAGGGCCCCGCCGCCCGGCATCCAGTGAACCGTCACGACCACCGCGGGGGCCAACTGGGCCAGCAGCGCGGCCTCCACCGGCCCCACCGAGGGGGCCTTCATGCCGGCGTCCTCGACACCGCCGTCCGCCGGGAGTGGAACAGGGGTTGGCGTGGCGGCTGTGAGTGGTACATGGGGAGGACACTCCAGGAGGGGCGGACGGGCGGGCAACATACTGGAATGCGTGGCCCTCAGCGGTGTTGAGCCGGATACCCTGTAAACCCTAGGCTGCCCGCCGCCAGTCCGACACGAGGCGACATGAACACCGACATTCGCGCGCTCACCGAACGCGTGCAGCAGGAAAGCAGCTTCGTCGAGGTCCTCAACCAGGAAACCAGCAAGGTCATCGTCGGGCAGCGCTACATGCTGGAGCGCATCCTCATTGGCCTGCTGTGCAACGGACACGTGCTGCTGGAGGGCGTGCCCGGCCTCGCCAAGACGCTCACGGTGCGCACCGTGGCGGATTCGCTCAACGCCACCTTCATGCGCATCCAGTTCACCCCGGACCTGCTGCCCGCGGACGTGGTGGGCACCATGATCTACAACCAGCAGGCGGCGAACTTCACCGTCCGCAAGGGCCCCATCTTCGCCAACATCGTGCTCGCGGACGAAATCAACCGCGCCCCGGCGAAGGTGCAGTCCGCGCTCCTGGAGGCCATGGCCGAGCGCCAGGTCACCATCGGCGACCAGTCCTTCCCGTTGCCCACGCCCTTCCTGGTGCTGGCGACGCAGAACCCCATTGAGCAGGAGGGCACCTACCCGCTGCCCGAGGCGCAGGTGGACCGCTTCATGCTCAAGGTGAAGGTGGGCTACCCGACGCGTGATGAAGAGAAGATCATCATGGACCGGATGTCCGGCGGCTCGTCGCCGCGCGCCCAGCGGGTCATCGACCTGCAGCACCTGGTTCGTGCGCGCGAGCTCGTCCACCACATCTACATGGACGAGAAGGTGAAGGAGTACATCCTCAACGTGGTGTTCGCCACGCGTGAGCCTGGCAAGTACGGCCTCAAGGATTTGGCGGACTACATCCAGTTCGGCGCGTCGCCGCGCGCCACCATCGCGCTGGCCCAGGCGGCGCGCGCGCACGCCTTCCTGCGCCACCGCGGCTTCGTCACGCCCGAAGACGTGAAGGCCATTGCCTTCGACGTGCTCCGCCACCGCGTCGCCATGACGTACGAGGCGGAGGCCGAGGACCTCACGCCGGAGAAGATCATCCAGCGCGTGTTCGACCGCGTCGAAGTCCCCTGACCCTTCCTCCCCAAGCCCGCCAGGCGCCCCGTGCTTCCCAAGGACCTCATCCGCCGCATCCGCAAGCTGGAGATTCGCACCCGCAAGGTGGTCTCCGACATGCTCGCCGGCCAGTACCACTCGGTCTTCAAGGGCCGGGGCATGGCCTTCTCCGAGGTGCGCCAGTACCAGCCCGGTGACGAGATTCGCATCATCGACTGGAACGTCACCGCGCGCATGGACGAGGCCTACGTCAAGGTCTTCACCGAGGAGCGCGAGCTGACGGTGATGCTGGTGGTGGACGTCTCCGCGTCGAAGGAGTTCGGCTCGCGCGAGCGCACCAAGTCGGAGATCGCCGCGGAGGTGGCGGCGCAGATCGCCTTCAGCGCCATCGCCAACAATGACAGGGTGGGGCTCGTCCTCTTCTCGGACCGGGTGGAGAAGGTGGTGCCGCCGCGCAAGGGCCGCACGCATGTGCTGCGGCTGGTGAGCGACATCCTCACGTTCCAGCCGCAGGGGCGGGGGACGGACCTGTCCGCGGGGCTCAACTACCTGACGCGGGTGGCGAAGCGGAAGGCGGTGACGTTCCTCATCTCCGACTTCCAGGCGCGCGACTACGAGAAGCCGCTGCGGCTGGTGGGGCGCAAGCACGACCTGGTGCCGGTGGTGGTGGCGGACCCGTTGGAGGAGGCCTTCCCCCGGCTGGGGCTGGTGGACATGGAGGACCCGGAGACGGGCGAGCGCTTCGTCGTCGACACCAGCGACCCGCGCGTGCGGGGGCGCTTCGCCCGGGCCATGCAGGCCGCGCGCGACGAGCGGCGCAAGCTGTTCAAGAAGCTGGAGCTGGACCACGTGGAGCTGCGCGCGGGTGATGACCACGGCAAGGCGCTGGCGAACTTCTTTCGCGCGCGGGCTCGGAGGATGGCGGCATGAACCGGCGCATCCCCTTGCTGGCGGTGTGGCTCGTGGTGGCGGCTCCGGTGGTGGCGGCTCCGGCGTGGGCCCAGGCCCCTGCGCCAGAGGCCGCGGCGACGGAGCAGGTCGAACCCCAGCACCTGTCCGTGCGGCTGGAGCCGCAGCAGGTCCGCATTGGCGACCCCTTCGTCTACGAGGTGGTCATCACCCATCCGAAGGACCACCGCTATGAGCTGAAGGTGCCCCAGGAGACGGGGGACTTCGAGTTCCTGGACCAGACGCGCCAGCGCCAGGACGGGCCGGACTCGGCGACCACCACCTTCCGGGTGCGGATGTCCGCCTTCGCCCTGGGCTCGGTGACGGTGCCGGCGCTGCCCTTCGACGTGGCCACGCCGGAGGGGCCCAAGGCGTTCACGGTGCCGGGCCGCGCGGTGGACGTGACGTCCACGCTGCCGCCGGACGCGGACGGGCAGGGCGCGGACCTCTTCGACTACAAGCCGCCGGAGGAGGTGCCCATCCGTTCGTGGCGCCTGGTGCTCACGGTGCTGGGCGTGCTGGCGGCGGCGCTGCTGGCGTGGGTGCTCTTCCGCTGGTGGAGGAACCGGCCCAGGCACGTGGAGGTGGTGCCGGTGCTGCCCCTGGACGTGCGCACCCGCAAGGCGTTGGACGCGCTGAAGGCGGAGGATTTGCCCTCGCGCGGCCGGGTGAAGGACTTCTATTTCCGGCTGTCCGAAATCGTCCGTGGCTATCTGGGCGAGCGCTACGGCTTCGAGGCGCTGGAGTGCACCAGCTCCGAGCTGATGGCGTCGCTGCGGCGCATGTCCACGCCGGGGCTGCCAGAGGACAAGCTGATGCGCTTCGTGTCCGAGTCGGACATGGTGAAGTACGCGCGCGCGGATTCCTCGGCCGACGCCTGCCGCGACGCGCTGGCCTTCGGCTACTCGCTCATCGACACGACGTACGTTCCGCCACCGCCGCCCCAGGCTCCCGACAATGCCGCCGCTCCCCGCGTTCAATAACCCAGAGGCGCTCTGGGGGCTGCTGCTCGTGCCGCTGCTGCTCTGGCAGGCCTGGCGGGAGCGGCGCGCCCGCGCCACGCTGCGCTTCTCCGCGGCGCATGTCTTCGCCCACAGTGGCCGCGGCCTGCGCACGTACCTGCTGCCGCTGCTGCCGCTGTTGCGCGTGGCGGCGGTGGCGGCGGCGGTGCTGGCCATCGCCCGGCCGCAGGTGCGCGACTCGCGCGTGCGGGACTTGTCGGTGGAGGGCATCGACATCGTGGTGGCGTTGGACCTGTCCACGTCGATGGAGGCCGGTGACTTCCGTCCGCAGAACCGCATGCACGTCGCCAAGGAAGTGCTGAGCGAGTTCATCGCCAACCGGGTGAACGACCGCATCGGCCTGGTGGTGTTCGCGGGCGCGGCGTACACGCAGGCGCCGCTGACGCTGGACTACGGCGTGCTGAAGGAAGTGGTGAAGCAACTGCGCACGCGCGTGCTGGAGGACGGCACCGCCATTGGTGACGCGCTGGCCACGTCCCTCAACCGCCTGCGGGACTCGGAGGCGAAGAGCCGGGTGGTGGTGCTCATCACCGACGGCGACAACAACTCCGGGAAGATCTCGCCCATGGACTCGGCGAACATGGCCCAGGCGCTGAGGGTGCCCATCTACACGATTCTGGTGGGCAAGGGCGGCAAGGTGCCCTTCCCGCAGGGCACGGACCTGTTCGGCAACACCGTGTGGCGCGACACGGAGATTCCCATCAACCCGGAGCTGATGCAGGACATCGCGGACCGGACCGGCGGCGAGTACTACCGCGCCACGGACCCGGAGCAGCTGCGGGAGGGACTCCAGAAGGTGCTGGACTCGCTGGAGCGCTCGAAGCTGATGGAGGGCGGCGCCAGCGCCACCTACCGCGAGGAGTTCCATCCCTTCCTCCTGGCCGCCTTCGGCCTCGCCGCGCTGGAGCTGCTCCTGCGCGCCTCCTTCCTGAGGGTCTTCCCGTGACGCCCGTGGAACCCTGGCGCTTCACTGTGCTCGGTTACCAGGCGGGGCTCGCGCAGCCCTTGTTCCTGCTGCTGGTGCTCGTGGGCGTGACGTTGGGCCTGCTCGCGCTGGTGGGGGCGCTGCGGCGCCGCTCGCGCGTGCGGGCGCTGCTGCATGAGCGCCACGCGGAGCGCTTCACGCCGGGCGTGTCGGTGTGGCGTCCGGCCACGCGGGGCGGGCTGTACGGCCTGGGGCTGGCGCTCTTCGGCTTCGCGCTGGCGCAGCCGCAGTGTGGCACCAAGAGCGAGCTGACGAAGCGGCGCGGCATCGACGTGGTGGTGGCGCTGGACGCCTCCAAGTCCATGCTGGCGCGGGACATCCAGCCCAGCCGCCTGGAGCGCGCGAAGCTGGAGCTGACCACGCTGCTGGACGAGCTGAAGGGTGACCGCGTGGGCCTGGTGGTGTTCGCGGGGGATGCGTTCATCCAGTCCCCGCTCACGTCGGACTACTCGGCGGTGAAGCTGTTTTTGCGCGCGGTGGACCCGGACGTGATGCCCCAGGGCGGCACCAACGTGGGCGCGGCGCTGCGGCTGGCGCGGCAGGTGCTGGAGAACGCGGACCGCGGCTCGAAGGAGCGCGTGGTCGTCCTGCTGACGGACGGTGAGGACCTGGTGGGCGACGTGGGGGAGGCCACCGAGGCGCTGAAGGACGCGGGCGTGCAGGTGCTGGCGGTGGGCGTGGGCTCGGAATCCGGTGAGCCCATCCCCGTCTTCGACCGGCGCGGCGCGTTCGTGGACTACAAGAAGGACGCTGCGGGGGAGACGGTGATTACGCGGCTGGACCGGGCGGGGCTGACGGCCATCGCCGATGCCACCGGGGGCACCTTCTACTTCCAGCCCCGTGGCGTGGCCATGTCGCAGGTGGTGGAGCGCATCGACCAGATGCAGAAGAGTGAGCTGGAGAGCCGGGTGACGGTCCGCTACGACGAGCGCTTCCAGTCGTTCGCCATTCCGGGGCTGGCCTTGCTGGCGCTGGGCATGTTGCTCTTGCCGTCGTCGCGCCGGAGGCCGTCACCATGAGCGCCGCGAGGACGCGCGCGGCGCGGTGGTTGGCGTGGGGCCTGGTGACGTCGCTGGCGCTGCCGTCGCCCGTGTGGGCCGCGGGGCCGCTGGAGCGGGACCACCCGCTGGTGGAGCAGGGCCGCGAGGCGTACACGGCGGGCCGCTTCGACGAAGCGCTGGAGGCGTTCGAGGCCGCGAAGAAGGAGCGCCCCAACGACGTCACGGTGGACTTCAACCGCGCGGACGCGATGGCCAAGCTGGGGCGCATCGCGGATGCGAAGGCCCTGTTCCAGTCGGTGACGGAGTCCAACCGCGCCGACCTCCGGCAGAAGGCCTGGTACAACCTGGGCAACCTGCACGCGACCACCGGAGACCGGCAGGAAGCGCTGAAGGCCTACCGGCGCGCGCTCACGCTGGACCCGCAGGACGTGCAGGCCCGCCACAACTACGAGGTGGTGCTGCGCAACCTGCCGCCGCCGCAGGACAAGGGCCAGGATGGCGGCACGGACGGCGGCAACGACGGCGGCAGTGACGGTGGGCGTCCGGATGCCGGCGAGGATGGCGGCACGAAGGGCGACGGCGGCACGCCCCAGGACGGTGGCACCGATGGTGGCTCGGACGGCGGTGCCGACGGCGGCGCGGATGGTGGCGCCAGCGATGGCGGCATGGATGGCGGTGCCGACGGTGGCGACGGCGACGGTGGCAGCGACGGCGGCTCCGACGGAGGCGCGGACGGCGGCGACCAGGGCCCGCCGGACAAGGGCGACGGGGGCGCGGACGGCGGCGCGGATGGTGGAGAGGACGACGGAGAGGGTGAGCCCCAGGACGGTGGCAGTGACGGCGGCAGCGCGGGAGAAGAAGCCTCGGAGGAATCCGAGGCGGACGGTGGCTCCAGCGAGTCGGACCTGGACCGGCAGGAGGCGGAGCGCCTGCTGGATGCGATGAAGCAGAATGAGAAGAACCTCCAGCTCTGGCGGTTCCAGCAGAAGAAGAAGCAAAGGAAGCCGAATGAGAAGGACTGGTAGCGCCCTCGGCGTGGTGTTCGCCGTGTTCGCCCTGCTGGCCACCGCGCCGGCGTGGGCGGCCTCGGACGACCTCGATTTCTACCAGACGGCGGACCGTACGGAGGTGGGCACCGAGGACACCTTCCGCCTCACGGTGGTGGTGGTGGACGCGCCCGCCAACGCGCAGGTGAAGTTGCCGGAGTCGGACGACTTCTCCGTCCTCTCCAGCTCGCGCAGCAGCCAGCGCGCCATCTCCCTGTCGGGCGGTGGCCCCGCCGTCATCCAGGACGTCACGCGGCACGTGCTGGTGATGAGGGCCAATCGCGCGGGACGGCTCAAGGTTCCACCGTCGCAAATCACGGTGCGTGGCAAGACGTACCGCACGCAGCCCGTGGAGTTGACGGTCAAGGCCGGCCGGGTGGGCGGTGCGCCGCCCGGGCAGGCGGGGCGTGGGCGGGACCGGCAGCCGGACCCCTTCGCCAGCATCCAGTCGCAGATGCAGCAGATGGAGGAGGCCTTCGGCGACATGGCGGAGGCGGACCGGCCCACGATTCCGCGTGGGGACTCCGACCTCTTCCTGCGCGCCAGCCTGGACCGGGACACCGTGTACGTGGGCGAGCAGGTGACGCTGTCGCTCTACATCTATTCGCGCGTGGACCTGTCCAGCGTGGACGCCGTCACCATGCCCAAGCTGGAGGGCTTCTGGACCGAAGAGGTGGAGAGCCCCACGCAGTTGTCGGGCGAGCAGCGCGTGGTGGACGGCATCCCGTACCGCGCCTACCTGCTGCGCCGCCGCGCCATCTTCCCGGTGAAGTCCGGCACGCTGCCTATCACCGCCGCGGAGGCGGACATCACCACCGGCTTCCTCTTCGCCGGCCACCGTGTGCACCGGGTGTCCAACGCGCTCAAGGTGAAGGTGAAGCCGCTGCCGCCCGGGGGGCCCCAGGACATGCCCAACGCGCACGTGGGCAACTGGCGGCTGTCCATGGACGTGTCCCAGACGCGCGTGGAGCTGGGCCAGCCCGTCACGGTGAAGGTCAGCCTGGAAGGGGTGGGCAACGTGAAGAACGTCACGCCCCCCGCGCTGAAGGGCCCCGCCGCGCTCAAGATTTATGACCCCACCACGACGGACAAGGTGTCGCCGCAGCGCCACCGGGTGCAGGGCCGGCGGGTGATGGAGTATCTGGTGATGCCGCAGCGCACGGGCAGCTTCACGCTGCCCGCGCTGGAGTTCACCTACTTCGACCCGCGCGCCCGCAAGTACGAGGTGGCCCGCACCGACCCCGTGACGATTACGGTGGAGGCGGGCGCGGGAGGCGCATCGTCCATCGCCTCGGCGTCGCCTCAATCTTCGTCGGACCAGGCCAACGAGCAGAAGAACGTGCTGACGGCGGGCGGCCTGCGGCCGGTGCGTTACCAGGCGCGCTTCGAGGCGCCGGGCGTGCCCGTGTGGAAGCGGGGCTTCTTCGTCCCGGCGGTGCTGGCGCCGCTGGGGCTGCTGCTGGGCGTGGCGCTGATTGGCGGCGTGCGCGGGCGGCTGGCGCTGCGCACCGAGGCGGGACGTGGGCGTCAGCAGGCGAAGGCCGCGCGCAAGCGTCTGGCGGATGCGGAGAAGCGCCAGTCCAGCGCGGACGTGGGGGCCTTCTACGGCGAGGTGGAGAAAGCGCTGCACGGCTTCCTGGAGGCGCGGCTGGGGATGCCGGTGGTGGGCCTCACCCGTGAGGTGCTCGCCGAGAAGCTGACGGCGGCGGGCGCGGATGCGGAGCGGCGCGCCAAGGTGCTCTTCGTGCTGGAGGCGTGTGACTTCGGGCGCTACGGCGGCGGGGGAAATCCGGCCGAGCGACAGAAGGTGATGGATGCCGCCGCGGCGGCCATGGAGGGCTGGGCGTGAGCGGCTACTACACGCCGGAAGAGGCGCAGGACATCTTCCTCAAGGCCAACGAGGCCTACGCGCGCGAGGACTACGCGGCGGCCAAGGAGGGCTACGAGAAGCTGCTGGCGAATGGCCAGGGTGGCCCCGACGTGCTCTACAACCTGGGCACCACGCACCTGGCGCAGGGCGACTTGGGCCGCGCGGTGCTGGCGCTCGAACAGGCCCGCAGAGAAGGGGGGCAGGCTCCAGATTTGGAGGCCAACCTCGCGGTGGCCCGGGCGCGGCAGGTGGACAAGGTGGTGGGCGCCACCGCGGAGGACGCCTTCCTGCCTCGCGTCGCGGCGGCCACGGACGGCCCGGTGGTGGCGTGGACCTTCCTGGGCACCTGGGTGGCGGCCTTCGTCCTCGTGCTGCTCTGGCGGTTGCTGGGGCGGGGCCGGCGCACGGCGGTGGGCGTGCTGGCGGTCCTGCTCTTCGCGGTGGCGGTTCCGTCAGGGTTGCTGGTGGCCACGCACGCCTACGTGGGGGCCACGGTGCACGAAGCCGTGGTGCTGGCGCCCACGCTGGTGGCGCGTGAGCTGCCTCAGCCCGGCGCCCGCTCCATCTTCGAGGTGCACGCTGGCCTCAAGGTGCGCCTGCTCGAAGAGACGGGCCGCTTCGTCCGCATCCGTCTGCCCAACGGCCTGGAGGGCTGGGCCGAGCGGGAAGGCGTGGCCGAAATCTGAGTCGCGCGCGGAGTGTGGGGGGACGCGAAAACCTGGAAATGTCCGCCATTTGGAGGGTAGACTGCCTCCGGAGGAATGGCCGGTATTGCCAGGAGGTCGTGGCCCTGTGTTTTCGGTCGAGGCACTCGTCGGCAAGAACCGGCTGATCATCCGCCTCTGGGGTGTCGTCACGGAGGAGGAAGCGCTCCAGATTGGCGATGCGTCGCTGCGCGCGCTCGAGCGGCTCCGGCCGGGGCTCGACATCCTGTCTGACCTGACGGGCGTGACGGCGCTGCCAGAGTCGGGTTCTGGTCAGATTGAGCGCGTCGTTGAAGCGGCCCGGGTCCGCGGCTTCCGCCGGGTGGTGCGCGTGGTGGGGCGCTCCGCCATGGCGGCGGTGCGGTTCCAGCGCAGCAGCCGGAACGTAGGGCACGAGGCCTACCTGGCCTTCTCCCTCGAAGAGGCGGAGCAGCTGCTGGAAGGCGGCTGGCCGTGAGCCACCATGGCTACGCCCGCCTGTCAGTCCTCCTAATCGAAAAGCAAGGCATCCAGTGTGTGTCCGGCTTACGTATGAGGGAGACGGGTGCCATTGCACAATCCGTTGCATCCTCCCTGGTGCGGCTACGCCCCGGAGGGCTATACCGCGCGCGGCGGGTGGCATTGGCATCGTGTTTCGTCCGGAGAACCATGGCTGGCAATTCCCAGGCACCCTTCCACATCCTCCTCGTCGAGGATGAGCCGGTCATCCGGGAGCTGGTGCGCTCCATGCTGAGTGACGGCACCGTGGAGGTGGCGTGCGCCGCCACGGGGCTGGAGGGCCTGAAGCTGGCCAAGAGCCAGACGTTCCACCTCATCCTGATGGATGTGGTGTTGCCGCAGCTGGACGGTATCTCCGTGTGCCGCATCCTCAAGGGGGACCCGGCCACCGCGGGGGTGCCTCTCTACATGCTCACCGCGAAGGCGAAGCGCTCCGACATGGAGAGCGCCACCCAAGCCGGGGCGGACGGCTACATCCACAAGCCCTTCCGAGGCGCCGAGCTGATGGCGCTGGTGGAGCGGCTGCGCGAAGCGGGGCCGAAGCCGGAACTGCCCTGAGTCAGGGCAGGCGCGGGTGGAGGTAGCGCGCCAGGGCGATGAGGTCGTCCCAGTCCAGCTCGCCGAACTCCAGCGCCACACCGTCCACCTCGCGGCGGCGAATCTGGCAGGTGGTGATGATTTCCCGCTCTCCGGGCAGCGGCACCGCGATGGTGAGCTCCCGCGCGGTGTCGGCCGGGTGGGCCATCAGGAACAGGCCCGCCATGGACACGTCCCGGGCGCGCACCATCACCGAGCGTCCCTTGAGGAGCACCTTCACGGGGAGGTTGGCGTCGACGCGCGGGTGAAAGCGCTCGGCAATCTGGGGGCCGCCATCGGTCGTCCTCACCGCGTTCTCCTCTTCTCCACACGACAGGGTGCAACAACTCTGAGGCACTCTGGAGCGGACGCAAGTTTCCAGTCACGGCCGCCGTCCAGCCTCCCGGACGCTCCTCCCGGTCCGCGGAGCGGTGCTGGACCCGCCCTGGCGGCTCAACGCCTGGGAATGTCAGGGGTTAGCGCTGGCACGGCGGCTGAAGTGAGGCCGGGCAACTCTCCGCAGGAGGCTGCCCGTGTCCAATGACAGTCGGATTCCCACGCTGACCATCACCCATACGGTTCCGCGTCAGACGCCGCAGAACGACTTCGGCACGGTGCTGGCGCGCGCGGCGAACGAGGTGGTGCGCTCGGGGGCGGGCCTGGTGGGCGGCATGATTC